>JAFTFD010000349.1 GCA_017449745.1 Lachnospiraceae bacterium | reverse complement strand
GATGACGTTTCCGGAAAACTCCTCCGGAACGTCAATGATGCACTGCTCCATCGGCTCCAGGCGCTTTCCGTTCTCATCGAACCTGTAAATAACTTCCGCTTTGCTGACCGCGAACTCATAGCCTTCACGGCGCATCGTCTCGATCAGGACGGACAGGTGCAGCTCGCCTCGGCCGGATACCTTGAAGCAGTCCGTGGACTCTGTGTCCTCTACGCGAAGGCTGACGTCCGTATTCAGCTCTCTGTAAAGCCTGTCGCGGATGTGACGGCTGGTCACATATTTTCCGTCCTTGCCGGCAAGGGGCGAATCGTTGACATTGAAGGTCATGGAGATCGTGGGATCCTCGATCTTGGGGAACGGGATCGCGCTGATCGCTCCGGGGGAGCAGATCGTATCTCCGATATGCAGATCGTCAACGCCGGAGATGGCGACGATCGAGCCTATTTTTGCCTCCTGTACGGGTACCTTCTGCAGGCCCTCGAACTCGAAGAGGTTGCTGATCTTGACCCTGACATGCTTGTCCGGATCATGATGGTTGACAAGGACAGCCTCCTGGCCTGCGCGGATCACGCCGCCTGTGACCTTGCCGACGCCGATCCTGCCGACGTACTCATTGTAATCGATCGTGGAGATCAGGACCTGCGTGCCTGCGTCCGGGTCGCCTTCCGGTGCCGGGATATGCTCCAGGATCGTCTCGAACAGAGGCTTCATGGAAACGCCGGGGCTGCCGAGGTCGAGCGTTGCAATTCCGGACTTTGCCGATGTAAAGACGAACGGGCAGTCCAGCTGATCATCGTCTGCGCCGAGGTCCATCAGGAGCTCCAGAACTTCGTCGATGACCTGTGTCGGCCTTGCGCCCGGTCTGTCGATCTTGTTGATGCAGACGATCACGGCAAGTCCCAGGGCCATCGCCTTGGAGAGAACGAATCTCGTCTGGGGCATCGGTCCTTCAAAAGCATCTACGACAAGAATGACGCCATCCACCATCTTGAGGACGCGCTCGACCTCGCCCCCAAAGTCCGCATGGCCGGGAGTGTCGATGATATTGATCTTGACGCCGCCGTAATTGACCGCCGTATTTTTGCTCAGGATCGTGATCCCGCGTTCGCGCTCGATATCATTGGAGTCCATGACGCGGTCCACGACCGCCTGGTTTTCACGAAAGACGCCGCTCTGCCGGAGCAGACCGTCCACCAGGGTCGTTTTGCCGTGGTCGACGTGGGCGATAATAGCTACGTTACGGATATCTTCTCTTTTCTGATTCATGAATACCTCTGTAATGAATGATATATACTCTCCTATGCAAGACTATTTATTGTATCACTTTCCGTTGCTATTGAAAAGATGGGACAAGGGACACGAGACGCGGGCATGAGACACGGGGACAGACCCCCTGTCCCATTTCCGATAGAAATAGGACAGGGGGTCTGTCCCCGCGTCTCATCTTATCTGTCACCGTGTCTCATCTGCCTGCGCAGCTTACTTTACTTCAGAGATCACCCCTTGGGGCGGTCCTCCTCGGATATAACGTAGATCTGATCCCCGTAGGCGGGATTATTCTCGAGATTTTCCTGCGCGTCACGGTCAAAGTTGCAGAAATAGAATCTTGCCTCGTCATCCGGTCCGACGCTGACCATATCGCCAAGGAGCCTGCGGAATGTGCAGGCTATGAAATCCGCATTGCTGTTCGTAAGCCCGAACATCGTGAACTCCTGGCAGTCAAGGAAACGGGAGTAGCGGACGACGACATTGCTGGTATTCGTCATATCCATGCATCCGTCCGTGCAGTCATGAATATAACAGTTGTCGATCTCAAGGCCGTCGCAGTTCTGTGTCAAAAAGGCATAGGTCCCGCAGCCGTACAGTTCGACATCTTTGAACCTTGCGTTATCACACCCGGACATTTCCACAACTTCGCCCGAGCAGTAGCCCTCTTCCTCTGTATGTCCGAGAATGACATTCTCGATCACCAGATCATTGCAGTTTTCGAAATGAAGAACATCCGCATATCTGGGTTCAATGACGATCTTTGCAGGGGCTTCCGGATCCAGGGACATAATCGTAAGGCCGTCCACACTTCCGATGATCGTCTGCGTGCCGTCGAACACTTCATCCTTATAAACACCGTACCCGAAGAAATCTTCCGAGCCCCATACCCAGCTTTCCAGATCCTCTTCATTTGCCTCAATATAGTCCGTGATATTGTAGGTTCCCGGCACAAGAAGGATCGTCGTATTATCGGCGATGGCCGCCATCATATCAGCAATTCCGTTTGCAACGACTACATCTTTTTTCACGCTGCCGCTGTATCCGCCGAAATCAAGACTTTCGAGATTTCCCATCATCTCTCCAAGCCCTGCCATCAGGTTGGCTTCCAGTTCTTCATCGCTGATCTTGTATTCTCCAGCCTCAACAGCCTCTCTGGTCGGTGCCTCTTCATCGCTCAGCAGGAACTGCATATCCATTTCATGGCCGTCTTCTGCCTCGGAAAGAGTGATGATCCCGTCTTCGATCGTATACTCTGTGTCCTCCCCTTCCGCGGAAAAAACACCATCATGCCATTCCAGATCTGTCAGATCGTCGGCAATAAAGAGGAATCCTGTTCCGTCCTCCTCCAGAACGAGGCCGCCGGTCAGGCCCAGCATCCTTAAAAAGTCCAGATCCAGCTCCTCGCCGTCCTCATGCATACTGTACAGTACGTAATATCCGGCATCCTCGTACGTCTCCTTTGCGGATGCGGATTTGGAAGTTGCGGCGCTTGCCATCATGTGACTGCCGGCCGTACCCGAGAGTATCAACATCAAAACCGCTGTAACGGCAAGAAATCTTCTTAAAACAGCCTTCATAAACACCTCCTGTTCTGCCATGATCTTCATTATCTTCATTATTTTCTGACAATGCAGTTGTCATAGGAAAATTATACATCTTTTCCATATTGCTGAAAAGGAAGTATATAAATAAGCCCCGGCAGATCGTTTTTGTGAATGAACGCTGTCTGCCGGGGCTTTCGTATCCTGTTTTTATTTATTATGCAGTAATCAGTGCTTTCTCTCGTTGTTTTTCATGTACTCAGGAGCATATTTCTCAACATTGAGGAGCAGGACGATCACAAGGATCGCAACGCTTAAGATCGCGCCGAGCCATGTGTAGTCAAAGCGGACCGCGTTGATGACTTCCTCTGTAGCAGCAACTGTCGGATTGTAGCCTACTCCGGCCAGGATCCAGCCTGTCAGGGCGGAGCCGATACCGATACCGACCTTGGAGCCGATCGACTGTGCGGAGGAGATCAGGCCCTCGGAACGGATGCCGAACTTCCAGTAGCCGTACTCAACAACATCGGGAACCAGGGCAAAGACTGCGCTCAGAAGCGGGCCTGCGCCGAGGGAGCGGATGACCGTGCCGATGACGATCATGGTCGTGTTCGTGCCTGCAAGTCCTGTGATCACGAATCCAGCGATAAGGAGAACGGCACCGATCAGGAGGAACATCTGCTTGGACCAGCGCTTGGAGATATAGGGCATCGCAAAGAGGATGATCAGTCCGGGCAGCTGACCTGCTGTCATCAGCACGGACATAAATGCAGGGTTGCCAAGTACCAGGTTGCAGTAGTAGATCTGAGCGCCGATCGCGTTCGCGTTCATGAGCAGAGAGAACACACCGATCAGAAGCAGCAGGAAGAAGTACTTGTTCTTAAGAACTGCAGGGAGCTGTTCCTTCATGGGAACTGCCTCGCGCTTCATATCGCCTTCATCTGCCATCTCCTTGTTCAGAAGTCCGGAGAAAAGGATCATGATGCAGGAAACAGCACCGAGGATGATGCTGGCCTTGCTCCATCCAAGATTCATAACAAGAGGTGTGATAGAAGCGCCTGCGATCAGACCGATCAGGTTATTGCCGATGGCGGAGAAAGTCGCCAGCATGGTGGTCTCTTCGCTGTCTCTGCTCATCAGAGGCAGCAGTGCTGTATTGGCGATACCGTAGATCGTGTAAACGATGACTGCCATGAAGATGTAAGTCGCGTAAGCATAAACAAGCTTGGCGCCTTCGCTGGCTCCCATCGGAACATGCATCAGCAGAACGATGCCAAGGAGTGAAAGCGGTCCGGAGAGGATCAGCCACGGACGGGCCTTGCCCCACTTGGACTTGGTCTTGTCGACGACACCGCCCATGATCAGGTCGCTGATCCCGTCAAAGACACGGCAGACGAGGAACATGGTCGCAATGGATCCTGCGCTGATCAGCGCTGTATCTGTGTAATACTGCAGCAGAAAGGCTGCCGCGATCTGGCTGAAAATATTACCGCCGCCTGTTCCGATACCGTAAGCGACTTTGTTCAAAAGCGGGACTTTTTTCCTGTTCTGTTCCATTTCTATAACCTCCAAAAAAGCGAAATACATTGTGTTTGTCGTTGTAAACACATTGTATTTCGCTTCATAATTCCGAACAATTCTTGTTCCCGGCGTCCCCGATTCCAAATTGGAATCGCCTTATTTCTACTCTTCTTTCGTTATTCCAGATCTGCCTGTTCTTTCAGTTTTTACTGCTGTTCCTGCTCTTCCTGCTCCTCCAGGTATTCTTTCATACATTCGATGAAGTTAAGGGCTGTCTGCGACAGCTCGGCATTTTTCCTGTAGGTCAGATAGATCACGGATTCCACTCTGGGCTCGACCGGAACGACCGCAAATCCGGATACATGATCGTCAAACCCGGCGTGCGGCGGGATCATAACGTGCCGGTTCATCAAAAGAGATATTCCCATCCCCTGCGTCACGAGATCCAGGATCGTATCCAGCCTGTGGCAGGCAAAAATAACATGCGGCGTAAAGCCGGCACGAAGGCATGCGTTCACGCAGATGTCATAGAGCGACGTCTGCTGATTGAGCATGATGAACTTCTCCCCCTGCAGCTGCGCCATGGATACAGAAGGTGCCTCTGCCATCGGGTCTGTTCTTGGGAAGAGAGCGACCATGTAATCGTGCGCAAATGGTATTTTTACAAGGTCACTGTCATCGATCGGCTCCGACCTGGACTCACGGATGAAGGCAAGTTCACACTGCCTGTCCCGGACCGCCTTTTTCAGCAGCAGCGAATCATCCTCCTTGACCTTGATCAGGCTCTCCGGAAAGGCGTCATGGAACCGGACGAACAGATCCGTGATCCGGTACTGCGATGCGGATGGAAGCATGCCGAGCTGTACCACGCCGTGCTCCTCTTCCTGCGCATTGATGATCGCTTCCTTATAGGACGCCTGCGCGCGAACGATCTGCTCTGCAAACGGGATAAACAGCTTTCCGTATTTGGTCAGTTCCACGCGCCTGGAGGACCTGTCAAAGAGTTTCACGCCCAGTTCCATCTCCATCCTGCTGATATGCTTGGACAGGGAAGATTCCCCGATAAAGAGACGCTCTGAGGCCTCCCAGAAGTTTTTGGTCTCCACTAAGGTCAGAAATTCCTGATAGTACTGGCTGTCCATATCCCTTTTCCTTTTCTCTTGCTCTTATAGTCCCGTCCATCTGCGGTAATCCTGTGCCTCAATGCCGAAGGGCTCCAGGAGTTTCGCTGCTACATGGTACGTCATCTCTTCGATCGTCTCCGGCTTATGGTAAAAAGTCATCATAGGAGGAATGATGTGGATCCCACGGATCATGGCCAATTCCTGCATGTTCCGCAGGTGGATCGGAGATAACGGCGTTTCCCGCACCGCCAGAACGAGCGGACGCTGTTCCTTGATCGTAACGTCCGCTGCCCTCAGCAGCAGATTTTCCGCATAGCCGCTGTGGATCCCGGCCAGCGTCTTCATGGAGCAGGGAACGATCAGCATTCCGGCTGTCTTAAAAGAGCCGCTGGCAGGTCCCGCCCCGATATCCTTCTGGTCATATACCTGATCGGCAAGCGCCGCCACCTCGCTGTAGTGCATACCCGTCTCATGCTCCAGCGTCAGTTTAGCGCTGTCTGTCATGATCAGGGCGCTGCGCACGCCCTGGGCCTGCTTTATTATCTTAAGGCACTGGACCAGGATCGGCAGGCCGCTGGCCCCGGTCGCACCTACGATGATCGTTTTCTCACTGTCTCTATTATTTTCCATTATTGCCACCAAATCAACCGCAATTGCAGGAGCTCCTGATCAGGAACCGATAACCGATCTAGCCCTTCAGCCACTTCTCCGGATCGACATCCAGGAACGGAGCCCTGTGGAAGTGGTCCTTCAAATCAAACGGCACTGTACAGTCAAAGATCGTCTTGCAGGAAATGCCGATATCCCTGATCGACGGCGAATAAGCCGGATTGGAACTGGGATCCAGCGGATGGCATCTGACGCCGGGGATCATTACGATATCCCTGTCCGCCTGGAAGCGTGTATTCATCGCCCACAGCACGTCATTGGTGTCAAAAATATCCACGTCTTCGTCCACGAGGATCACATGTTTTAATTCAGGGAAGGCAGAAAATGCGAGCAGCGCTGCCTGTCTCTGTTTTCCTTCGTCGATATGGACCGTCTTTTTGCACTGCAGGATCGCCATGTATTTGCCGCCGCCGGAGCGATGCGCGTATACATTCAAGACTTTCCCGGGGAGGGCTTTCTCCAGCATGTTCAGGATGGATGCCTCCGTCGGGATCCCCGCCATATTGACATGCTCTTCGGAAGGCCCGATGCAGGTCTGCATGATGGGATGTTCTCGGTGCGTCAGCGCCTTGACTTTAAGAAGCCAGCACTCGTGGCTCGCAGGACCGTTATATCCAGGGAACTCCGGCATCGCAAAACCGGTGTGGGAATTCTGGTCTTCGACAACATTGTTGCTGCCGGGCAGGATCTCCCCTTCTATGACATATTCCGCGTTGGCGATCGCATTTTCCTTAATGCTGACGCACTGTGTCAGCTCGACGGGCTTTCCGCGGAGCGCGCCTGCGATAGAGAGCTCATTGAATCCAAGAGGTGTGGTCGGCGGCTCAAAACAGCTGGTCACAGAGATCGCAGGATCAACACCGATCGATACGGAGATCGGAAGGGGCTGGCCCAGCTCTGTCGCCCTCTCTGCCATAGCTCCGATGTGCCTGGAACCCGGCTGCAGGAAAATGGACAGCGTATCTTTGGACTGGATGCACATACGATGGATCGTCACATCAGATAGTCCGGTGTCAGGATGCGTTGCATAGCACATGCCCAGTGTGATATACGGACCGGCATCGACAGGCGTATTCGTGGGTGCGGGAAGAAGCTTAAACAGATCGAAATCCTCATCCTCCGCCCTGTGCACTACCTCCTGTACAGGCGCGGGACCATCGATCACGACCGGCTCCACAGGGGAGTTGGCACAGTTCCTGATCAGATGTCCGAGTTCTTCCTTTTTACAGCCAAAGAGTTTAGCGACTCTCTCGCGGCTCGCCATCATCCCGATCACGATGCGGGCATCCGGAAACCCCTTAATATTATTGAACATCATGGCCGGGCCATCTACCGTTGTCGGCCTCATGACGGTTCCGCCGGCTCCCACATGGCGGTAAACGCCTGAAAGCTCCGCAATAGGGTCGACCTCCGTATTTGTCTCAATATACTGTCCCGGAATATCCCGCAGGAAATCGATGGCGCTGCGTAAACTGTCAATTCTCTGTTCCATTTCTGAATATCCTCCTGAATAACTGTAAAATTTTTAACTGCACAAAATTCTATATTTTCATTTTGATGCTGCTCTTCCCGCGCTTTTTCCTCAGTGCTGCATGCCGGGAATGTATACGGCTGCATGACAGGCAGATGCACAGATCTGCTCCACCCGCGGCCTCGTTGTGCTTAATTATTCAATATTTTTCCAAAACCAATCAATTCATAATAAAAAGGTGTCAATTCCAAATTGGAATCGTTACGGTAAAGAATTGAATTGACGCTGACAAACAAAAAAGTTCAAAATAGTGACATAACAAGCAGCAAACAGGATTCTTTTGCAGTGTCTCCGTACCGCGGTTTATCATCCGCACCTGCCGGTCGATCCCGGCGATACAAAAATAGCGGCAGCGCTGCAGACAAAACAAAGCAGTGAAAGGGGCAAAAAGAAATGAGCGACAAGCTGTTATTTGACAAAGAAAACTATGAAGTTAAAACCTGCACGTTGGACGGGTGCACCATTACCTACCGCGCTTACACGGGGATCGATTACTGTGAAAATCCCGTGCACAGGGTCCAGAAGCTGAATATTTTTGCACCTGAGTGCTATTACGAAGGCGGTTCGATCAACGGATATGAACTGAACAACGCTCCGATCTTCATGCCCAATACTGTAGGAGGCTATATGGAAGGTCCTGCCATGGAGCCCGGCACAGACCGCTTCTCCGGCGGGCCGAACACAGCTTTTGCGGCACTGGCACACGGTTATGTCGTAGCTGCTCCCGGTATTCGCGGACGCAACACCGGTGAAAAGACAAAAGAGTTCTTCGTCGGCGGCCAGGGCGGCCCCGCGCAGGAAGAAGCCGGCGAACTCGTCGGCCGTGCCCCTGCTATCGCTGTTGACACGAAGGCAGCCGTCCGTTACCTTCGCCACAACAAGGGACTGATCCCCGGAGATCCGGAAAAGATCATCACAAACGGCACGAGTGCAGGCGGTGCTCTCTCCTCTATGGCCGGCGCTACCGGCAACAGCCCGGATTACGAGCCTTATCTGGAGGCGATCGGAGCTGCTAAGGAAAGAGACGATATTTTCGCAGCCAGCTGCTACTGCCCGATCCATAACCTGGAGAATGCCGATGCCGCTTACGAATGGCTCTTCTGCGGTGAAAATGATTTCCATATGATGAAGTTTGAGATGACAGACCACGGTATGGAGCGCAAGCCTGTGGATGCAACGATGTCAGACAAGCTCATCGCGCTCTCCCCGCTTCTGAAGGCAGCATTCCCCGCTTACGTCAATTCGCTGGATCTTAAAGACGACAATGGAAACGCGCTGACACTCGATGAGAATGGCGAAGGAAGCTTTGCCGAGTATGTGAAGAGTTTCATCATGGCATCCGCCCAGAAAGAGCTGGATACACATTGGTCGAAGGCAAAAGACTGGCTGATGGTCAAAGGTTCTGACGTGGAAAAACAGGACTATCTTAAGGTCGAGAATGGAAAGGTCACCGGGATCGACTGGAAGGGCTATGTCCATTCGATCACAAGAATGAAGCCCACTCCTGCCTTTGACGCGCTGGATCTTCACAGCCCTGAGTGCGAAGAATTCGGCGATTCGAAAGTTTACGCAAGGCACTTCACCGCCTTCTCCCAGGAGCACAGTGAAGTAGAGAGCGAGCTTGCTTCCTCCGACGTCGTCAAGCTCCTCAACCCTACGCTCTATGTCGGCAAGGCTGACACCGCTCCTCACTGGAGGATCCGCCACGGAGCTTATGACAGAGATACTTCTATTGCCATCCCTGTCATTCTTGCTACGCTCCTTAAGAACAAGGGCTGCGACGTAGATTTCTTCCTGCCCTGGGGCCTTCCTCACAGCGGCGATTATGACCTAAACGAACTGTTTGCGTGGATCGATTCCATCTGCAAATAACCAGGCAGTTATATATTTAGATGAGTTAAGACAATTAAAAACAATTAAGACGATTAAAAATTTGCACATGAAAAAGGCAGCCGATCTTGTGATGGCTGCCTTTTTAAGCGGCTGACGGGAATCGAACCCGCCTCCCCAGCTTGGGAAGCTGGTATACTACCGATGTACTACAACCGCGTGCAAAAGTTATTATATCAGAATGGAAAAACTTTTCAAGAGAGAAAATGAAAAGCATCCGGCAGCTGCTTTGGCTCCGGATGCTTATTAGTTTTACTCAGTTCCTGCCAGTATACAGGATCTCAGGTTTCTTCTCTTTCTGCTCAGCAGACTCCCTGCTCCTTGAGATACTCCTCGACCTCTTCTCTCTTCGGCATAACGGCAAGGGCACCCTTCCTGGTCGTGATGAGGGAGGCAGCTGCGTTTGCGAAGGTCAGAAGGTTCCTCAGCTTCTCTTCATTCAGGCCTTCCAGCCCGCCGTTCTCCAGAACGAAATGCAGGGCGCTTGCGCAGAAGGTATCGCCTGCGCCGGTGGTCTCGATCGTGTTGGGATTCAGGAATCCTGCTCTCTCCACTTCGATTCCCTTGTAGAAAGCTTTGCTGCCGTCTTTTCCGAGAGTAGCAAAAACAAGCGGGATGTTGTACTGCGCGATCAGCTCGCGCACGCCCTCTGTGATGTCCTCTTTGCCGGTCATGAGTGTGATTTCATTGTCCGAGATCTTCATGATATCGCACTGCTCCATGCCGAAGCGGATCTTCTCCTTGGCAGCTTCCTCCGAAGCCCAGAGAGGTTCACGATAGTTGGGATCAAAGGAGATCAGGGCTCCGCTTTCTTTTGCGATCTTAAGGGCGCGTTTTGTCGCCTTGTCGACCGTCTCATGGGTCATGGAAAGTGTTCCGAGATGGAAAATACGAGCACCCTCGATCATCTCGCGATGAGCTTCCACCTCATCCTCTGTCAGCATGATATCCGCGCCGGGTTTTCTGTAGAAGGAGAAATCTCGGTCGCCATTGGGAAGCTTCTGCACAAAAGCAAGTGTTGTGGGGATCTCCTGGTCCATCTCCAGACCGCTCATATCGATTCCCTGCTCTGCTGCGCGGTCTTTGAGCATGCGGCCGAACATATCATTCCCTACCTTGCCGATAAAAGCAGCTTTATGGCCGAGACCGGACAGCATCGACAGCACGTTGCAGGGTGCCCCGCCCGGATTTGCTTCAAACAGGGGATTTCCCTGTCCGCTCATTCCATTTTCTGTAAAATCGATCAGCAGCTCACCCAATGCTGTTACATCAATTGTTTTTCCTGCCCCCATTAGAACACCTCCTGGAAATACACTCAAAAAAAACGTTTTACCGCATCCACTATTATAAAAAAGAACCGGTAACTTAACAATAGGATTTTGAGGATCAGTTCTTAAAACTGTGCACCGGTGCAGGGATCCTGCCCTTGCGGTTGACAAAGTCCGCACAGGAGAACGGATTCACAGGCATGATCGGAGCGTAGCCGAGAAGTCCTCCGAATTCCGCGGTCTCTCCGACTCCCTTGCCGATAACAGGGATCAGCCTGCATGCTGTTGTTTTCTGATTGACCATTCCCAGAGCCATCTCATCCGCAATGATCCCGGCGATCGTCGTATCTGCTGTGTCTCCGGGGATCGCGATCATATCAAGGCCGACCGAGCAGACGCAGGTCATCGCTTCCAGCTTCTCCAGGGTAAGGGCTCCGATCCTGGCTGCGTCGATCATCCCCTGGTCCTCACTGACTGGTATGAACGCGCCTGAAAGGCCGCCGACATAAGAGGAAGCCATGAGGCCGCCTTTTTTGACCTGGTCGTTCAGCAGGGCAAGCGCCGCCGTCGTTCCGGGAGCGCCGGCATATTCCAGGCCCATCTCGCACAAAATATCTGCGACGGAATCTCCGATCGCCGGCGTAGGAGCCAGAGACAGGTCAACGATACCAAACGGTACCTGCAGCCTTCTGGACGCCTCCTGGGCGACGAGCTGTCCGACTCTCGTGACTTTGAACGCCGTCTTCTTTACTGTTTCGCAGAGCGTCTCAAAATCCGCTCCGCGGACGCTCTCAAGCGCTTTTTTGACAACACCCGGGCCGGATACGCCGATGTTGAGGATCACATCGCCCTCCGTTACGCCATGGAAAGCGCCTGCCATAAACGGGTTGTCGTCCGGCGCATTGCAGAAAACGACCAGCTTTGCGCATCCGAAGGAATCCCTCTCCTTCGTCCTCTCTGCCGTCTCCTTGATGATCGTTCCCATCAGGCGCACCGCATCCATATCAATGCCGGTCTTGGTAGAGCCGAGATTGACGGATGAGCACACGATGTCTGTCTCCGAAAGCGCCTGGGGAATGGAACGGATGAGCATCTCATCCGCAGGGGTCATTCCTTTTGAGACCAGGGCGGAGTAACCTCCCAGGAAATTGACTCCCACCTCTTTTGCCGTGCGGTCCAGTGTCTTTGCGATTTTTACAAAATCTTCCGTTGTTTTGCAGGCTGCTCCGCCGATCAGGGCGATCGGCGTTACAGAGATCCTCTTATTGACGATCGGGATTCCGTATTCTCTTGAGATCTCCTCTCCTGTTCTGACAAGGTCTTTCGCACAGCGGTAGATCTTGTCGTGGATCTTCCCGCAAAGACTCTCCAGATCGGAGTCAATGCAGTCGAGCAGACTGATTCCCATGGTGATCGTGCGCACGTCGAGATTTTCTCTCTCGATCATGGCATTCGTTTCCTGTACTTCACGTATACCGATCAAAGCTTCTCCTCCTATTTCGCGATCCAGAATGATTTATGCGTTTTCCAGGCATGTTCTCAACATTTTGCCTGCCGGGCTTATCCCGGTTATACGCGATGCATGGAATCAAAGATCTCTTCTCTCTGGCATTTGATCTGCACACCGATTGTTTTTTCACCGAGATCATGCAGTTCCTGTGCCACATCACCGAAGGGGCGGGACAGGTCCGTTACGTCCACGATCATCATCATGTTGAAGTATCCCTGAACGATCGTCTGGGAAATGTCAAGAATATTGATCCCGTTCTGCGCAAGATAAGTGCAGATACCGGCAATGATACCGACCGTGTCTTTTCCAACTACTGTAATGATTGCTCTTTTCTGCATTGCGGTCTCCTTTTATACAAAAACACAACTGTTCCTGTTCTTTGGACTAAAACAGCCCCTAAAACTCTATCAACGCGGAGGGTTCGCTCCTCGAGGCTACGCCGATCGGCAGCTCGTCCGGGTAATACCCGCATTCACTGGAGAGGATCTCCACCCGGACTGTCTCAAAGGCGAGATCAGGAAAATTATTCTCATGGGAGAGATGCCCGAGAAAGATCCCTTTCATATGATCGTTCAGGATCCTGGAGAGAAGCTCTCCGCTCGAAACATTGGAAAGATGTCCGAATTTCCCGAGAATACGCTGTTTTAACTGATACGGATACGGACCCACCTGGAGCATGTTGACATCGTGGTTTGCTTCCAGGATCAGAACATCGGAGTCTTTAAGGCACTCGACCGTATAATCTGTATAACAGCCAAGATCCGTGCAGACGCACGCTTTTTTATCGCCGTAGTAAACCCTGTAAGCTGCCGGATCCGCGGCATCATGGCTGATCTTCATCGGATCGACCACCAAGTCCCCGACAGAAACCTTCCTGTCGGCCTGTACCTCTATAAAACGTTCCGGATCAACTGTCGCAAATTTAGCGTTCTTTCGCATCGCCTCGATCGTGCCTCTCGTCGCATAGATCGGAGCCTGCGTTTTCTTCGCCAGCATGGGCAGCCCCTGAATATGGTCCGAGTGCTCATGGGTGATAAAGATCCCGTTCAGATCCCTCGGATCGATCTCCAGATCAGCCAGAGCCTGCGTCATTCTCCTGCAGCTGATCCCTGTATCCAGCAGCAGATGCGTCGTGTCCGTACCGATGTACGTACAGTTCCCGCTGCTGCCGCTCGCTATTGCCTGAAACCTCATTCTGTACTATTCTCTGCTTTCTTTATTTTGATAGGATGCGGCTAACATCCTACCTTACATCCGAGGGCTTTGTCAATCCGCCTCTCCGCCAATGCCCTGCAGCGCCTTGTCGATCTGTTTTTTCGTCTCCTCAAGGCTCCAGGAATTATCGATCACGACATCCGAACCTCTCCGAAACTCCTCCTCGGAGAGCTGGCTTGCCATGATGTCATCGATCTTTTGGTCAGAATACCCGCGGCTGTCTTTCAGCCTCTGCCTGCGGACCTCCATGTCGGTGTGGATGTACCACATCTCATCCACCATCTGTCCGTAGCCGCACTCGATAAGAAGTGCCGCCTCTACGACGTACAGGCTGGTCTTCCCCTCTCTCCGGCAGTACTCAATATCTTCTTTTATATAGTCCCAGACAGCGGGATGCACGATGGCATTGACCTCGCTCAGAAGCTCAGGGTCTGTAAAAATACGGAAAGCCATCTCTTTTCTGTTGATCTCGCCATCATCAAGAGTCAGTTTCTCCGCTCCTCCATGCTGTGCCAACAGGGCAAGAAGCGGCTCATAGCAGACCCTTCCCGGGCGTTCCAGTTCGCGGGCAGCATCGTCCGCCATCATGATCCTGGCGCCATATTGATTTTCCATATAGCGGAGGATCTCCGATTTTCCGGATCCCACTCCGCCTGTCACTCCGATCACTTTCATTCTATATACTCGTTAAATCTGTTTATTTTGCCTCATACCAGTCGGATTGTTTGTCTCATACCGGTTGAATTATTGTGCCTCGTACCTGTCGGATTATTCTGCCACTTACCGGCCAGATCATTTTGCCTCATACCAGTCAGAGCCCGAATGTACGTCAACTTCCAGGCTGACCTTCAGCTGTGCTGCGCCCATCATACCTTCGGTGAGGATCTTCTGAACCGCTTCTTCTTCACCGGGAGCTGTTTCGATAAGCAGCTCATCGTGGATCTGCAGGATCAGGCGGGACTTGAGTCTCTGCCTGTGCAGCTCCTCCCAGACCCGGATCATGGCGATCTTCATGATATCCGCTCCGGTTCCCTGGATCGGCGCGTTCATGGCGACGCGCTCCCCGAACTGGCGCTGCATGAAATTGGAATTCTTCAGCTCCGGGATCGGTCTCCTGCGCCCATAGAGCGTCACGGAATAGCCGTTCGCTTTTGCAAATTCTACCTGTTCGTCCAGGAAGGATTTGATTCCCGGGAACATCTGGAAATACTGCTTGATGTACTCCGCCGCCTCTTTTCTCGAAATAGAGATATTCTGCGAAAGCCCGAAGGAGCTGATGCCATAGACGATGCCGAAGTTGACCGCTTTGGCATTTCGCCTCTGCAGATCGGTGACCTGCTCAAAAGGAACACCGAAAACCTTGGACGCCGTCATCCTGTGAATATCCCTGCCGCCCTTGTAGGCCTCGATCAGGCTCTCATCCCCCGACATATGGGCCAGAATGCGCAGCTCGATCTGCGAATAGTCCGCATCCGTAAAGGAATACCCTTCTGCCGGGACGAAGACCTTGCGGATCGCCCTGCCCAGTTCCGTGCGCATCGGAATGTTCTGGAGGTTCGGCTCTGTGGAGCTGATCCTGCCTGTCGCTGTGATCGTCTGGTGGAGCGTCGTATGGATCCTGTGGTCGGGAGCGATATACTCTCCCAGCCCGTCGGCATAGGTAGATTTAAGCTTCGTAAGTCCCCTGTATTCCAGAATATCCGCCACGAACGGGTAATCCGGAGCAAGCTTTTCAAGGACATCTGCAGCAGTTGAATACCCTGTCTTGGTCTTCTTTCCGCCAGGGATCTGCATCTGCTCAAAGAGGATCTCTCCCAGCTGTTTCGGGCTGGAAATGTTGAAGTCGCTTCCTGCGGCCTCATGGATGCTCTTTTCCAATTCATCGATCCTGCCGGTAAGCTGATCGCCGTATTCCTTCAGCTTGTCAGGCAGCGCCCGGATCCCCTTCTGCTCCATGTTAAACAGAATATAAGAAAGCGGCCGTTCAATGTCCGTATAGAGCTGCCACATACCGCTCGCTGACAGTTTGTCTTTTACAGGTCCCGCTGCTCTCAGCAGGGTCCATGCAATATGGCAGGCATAGGCCGCTACCGCGTCCTCGCCGCCCTCCTCCGCCGCCTTGTCACGGAAAGTAAGCTTGTCCAGGAACTGCTTCCTGCCCATGATCGTCTCGGAGAGATATTCGCTCGCGATATCCTCCGGCGCGTAGTCATTTTTAAGGGGATTGACAAGATATGCCCCGATCAGGAGGTCAAAAATACCCTCGAGATGGATCCCGTCCTGCATCTCCTCTTCTGTGACGCCGAAGAATCCGTACTGCTCCTTGATGCCGAAGACGGCGATCCGGATATCGTCTCTGCCGAAACCTCTGGCCCATTCTCTTAAGCCTTTTAGCAGCAGGACCACATCCTTTTGCGTCACGATGTCCTCATCTCCGGACATAGCAGCCTGCATCAGGGCGTCCGGCTCATTGTTGTTATCTGTTTCATTGAGGCCGCCAGTGACTGCTGGACTGCCGCCGCCGAAATCAAAGGCCAGCTGTCCGAGCGGAAGATCCTGTTCGGCAGCTGCTTTCTTTTCCTCTGCGACAGGGATATAGTATGCCTTCTCGTCAAAGGCCGCCGCCAATCCGCAGAGCCTGCCCTCCGGAAGGAACTGGTCTTTATCAAAAACAGGATAGACAGCTACTTCCTGCGCGCGCTCGGCCCTGCGCATCAGAGCCTGCGCCCTTGAGAGTTCCCGAACGACCTCATACTGGAAAGTTGTCGCTGCGGAGGCAATCACGGCATCCGTTTTCTGCGCAGAAAAATGGCGGAGCAGATTTTTAAAGCCAAGCTCCGTGTACAGCGCATAGGCCTCTTCGGTGAAAATATCTCCGAGCTTTGCCTTATCCTTATCAAGGGTGACGTCGCTGTCTGTCTTGATCGTGACCAGGAACAGGCTGAGCTCCGCCAGTTCGCGGTTCGCCTCCAGCGTATCATGCAGTCCTTTTTTCGTGATCTCATCCAGGTGGTCATAGACTCCCTGGACCGAGTGATACTGCACGATCAGGTCCGTCGCCGTCTTGGGGCCTACCTTCGG
>JAFTFD010000348.1 GCA_017449745.1 Lachnospiraceae bacterium | reverse complement strand
GTCTATAGAAAGTTCCTCTATGTTGTACTGACAGCTGCGGTCGTGTTGGTAGTTTTGTCTACAAACATGTTTCCGTATAAACGTCTTATAGAGATACCGTTCTTTGTCAGTATTTTCGACAGGCTTGAGTATCCATGGCGTTTTATGCCGCTTGGTACATTAATGATTGCAATGGTATTCGTGGCTGTATGTATGATCCTCAGTGATCAGGAACGCGTCAAAGGTATGCTGATCATGATGGTCGTGTGTCTTATTACCTGGGTAAATGTGGTTCAATATGAGGACCGATATATGCACGACGCAAGCCAGATGCTGTTCTCTTATGATGTAGACGAAGTGGTCATGAGGAATATAATGGGCGGGGAATTCCTGCTAAAAGGACAGACTGAATTTACAGACAGGATAATTCGTTTTGATCAGTCCGTGCCTGCAACCGCTCAGATTATTTCCAGGAGAGGTATTCATATTGAGAGCAGAATTGATAATTCTTCAGAAGATGCCCTGAATCTGGACTATCCCCTTACAGGATATTATGGCTATAGAGCGTGGACGACAGGGAAAGAACCTGCTGAAGAGCCGGCAAATACAACGATGGACAGCCGGAAAACAGGGGAAAAGAGGCAGTATCTGCCAGTGACCGCAAGCGAAGATGGCAGATTGCGGGTTACGGTTCCTGAGAGTTTTCATGGAGATGTCACAGTAGATTTTGTGGAATCTCCTTTATGGAGAGTATCAGAACTGATTTCCATGATTGGAGCGGTTATTCTGCTGCTGGTGATATATAGAAATATGAGCAGCATATTCGGAAGGGTAGGAACATGATGATTGAGTACCATGCTGATGATTATGGGATGTTTCAGCAGCAAAGCATGGAGATCTGCCGCTGCATTCACGAAGGACATATCAATGGGGTCAGCATTATGCCAAACGGACCGGAACTGGCCGAATGTATGAAGATGCTGCCGGCAGGAGTAATAAAGACGATCCACTTAACGCTGTTCGAGGGAAGAGCACTGGCCGGGAAGAACGTACCTCACCTGATTGACAGAAACGGACAACTGGATTGCAGCTTTATAAAGCTTTTGCTGATTGGATTGATTCCCGGAATCCGGAGAGTCTGGCACAGGGAACTGAAGACAGAATTATCGGCGCAGATTAAGGCGTGCCTTCCATATATGGAGCCGTCAGGAATCCGAATTGACGGACATGGACATTTTCATATGCTCCCTTTGGTCTTTGATGTTTTGTGCGAGATCATACATGAGAACAACTATCATGTTTCCTATATTCGTATACCTGCAGAAAATCTGTCTCTATACAGGATACACAAAAGTGAATTACATGAAAACAGCGTGTTAAATCCGATAAAGGCAATTTTGCTGATTGTACTCGCTAAAATCAACAGATGGCGTCATCCGGAGATTTTTACAGATTTGAAGACTGCCGGATTCATGGGAGTGTATCTGTCCGGTCATATGTGCATTGAAAACCTTCGCCCCGTCCTGCGGGATGCTGTAAAAACAGCCAGGCAAGCCGGAGAAGACCTCGAGATTCTCTTTCATCCGGGGTATGTCAGCGAAGAGGCAGATATCTCCAGGATTACGAATGAAGCCGACCGTATTTTTATGACATCTGTCTGGAGAAAGAGAGAGGCGGAAGCGGTTTGTGACAGTCTGCCGGAGCAGATTTAGGTGAAATTATGCGTGTGCTGATGAAGAGAAGGGTAAGACATGCTATCATAGCCCTGCTGGTGCTGTGCATAATTGCCGGATGCAGCGCGGGAAATGCGGTCAGCGTGAACCTTCCTGCT
The DNA here is from genome assembly GCA_017449745.1 of Lachnospiraceae bacterium. Classification (GTDB taxonomy): domain Bacteria; phylum Bacillota; class Clostridia; order Lachnospirales; family Lachnospiraceae; genus CAG-791. Next base: position 2,458 of record JAFTFD010000348.1, on the reverse strand, counting down.
GAGACCACGAAAGAGATGGATCAGGGGTCAGATATACGGATCGATGCGGAATCTGCAGATCCGGATTACGATGAAAATGCAGAATTGCAGGAATTAAGGTACCTGATGAATCTGAACCTCCGCTACATTCTGCATGACTGGTGGAACGGCGATAAGATCTATGTATTTGACGATGGCAGCTCTTATTACAATCACGAAGAGCTTACGCGGCAGCAGCAAAAAGAGATCAGCCGCAGCACAAAAAGCTTTCAGAACTGGGAAAAAGAACGGTATCTGTATATCTGTATGCCGGATATTCGGGGAAATGACGAGAACACAATCCGTCCGATTTCCCATGCAGTATATTGTATCGCTGCAGCGCTGTACCTGGGATATTATGATGAATCGATCACCGGAGTTTCTGCGGCGAACGCAAGGAATATGTGTGTTCGGTTGATCTCCTCGGCGGCAGCGATCTATAAGGAAAATAAAAAGAACGGCTGGGGAGAGGTCTGGCAGAGTCCCCTTTGGGCCGAGAATATCGGCTTTGCGGCGTGGCTCCTGTGGGAGGATATTCCGGAACGTGATCAGAAAAACGTGACCGGCATGATCCTCCGGGAAGCCGCATATGTGACAGATCATTATGATATCCCCTATTATAGAGACAGGGACGGGAATATCATCTACGAGGGAGATACGAAGGGCGAGGAGATCGCCTGGCACGCTAAGATCCTCGCGCTGGCCGCGGTGATGTATCCGGAGCATGAAAGACAAAGCGACTGGGAGGAAAAACAGGGGAAAATGCTGATTGCCTCCACGGCGACACCGGAGGACGCTGCCGACAGTTTCGGCTTTTTGGAGGGATCTAACATTAACAGTGATGGAACCGCAGTAAACCATCACAAAATTCATGTGGATTATATGACAACCATCTGCGAAGAAATGGGAGAGTGCATCGCCGTTTACAGACTGGCGGGCAGGGAGATCCCGCAGGAAGCTGTCTTCAACATGGATCTGATCTATCGTGCGCTGGTGAATGTTGATCTGGGAGATTACAATCCGCAGATGGCGGGGCAGCACTTCTATATGAGAGACGCGGCAGGAAATCCGACCGACGAGGCGACCATGCCGGAAGCCAATGACTGGGGCCTGCACTGGTATGCAAATTGTTATCTGACGGATGTGATGGCAGACAGTATGGAGCTGGACAAAGAGATAGCAGAACCATATAAGGCCGCCGTGTGGAGACATCTGCATTTGCAAAAGATAAAGGATCAGATCTGCAGAGTGAATGAAGAAGGTGTGGTTACCGGGCAGTTCTTTCGGGAAGGTGAAAATGATTTTGTGTCCGGGGAACTGTTTCAGATGCATAATCTTGTGGAAGCATATATTATTAATGGCGTCTATAATTGAGTACCGGAGCAAGGCAGAACAGTGCGTATTTTATTAATTGATTATTATGGGATATGTGATCGCGACGGCAAGGTCATGGGGCATACGGTGAAAGCGCTGTATGAATATTCCTCCATGCTGCAATGTCATGGGATTACTATTGATGCTGCACTTTCGCCATGTATTGAAGCTGCGGTCTCTGCGGATAATAAGTTTGCAGGAAGGTTTGGAAAGATCATAAAACTCCCGGAAGATATTCGTGAAACGGAGGGTTATGGAATACGGAAGCGGATCCTGGATAAATTCCGGCTGTTCCGGAACCTGCGTCATGTTTACAATGTTTGCACTGAATATGATGCCGTCTGGTTTTACAGAACGGATTTCTTCCTGTTCCTGTACATGATGCTGCATCGGAAACCGCAGGGATGCAGACTCGCGGTGTTAGTTTATCAACAGGTCTTTACGGGCGGAAAATTTGAACGGATCCTGCAGGCAGTTTATCGTCGTGCGCTGAAGAAGACGGATATTGTTATCTGTTCCAATGCCAACCATGTGGACGGAATGAGGAACACTATGCAGACACTGCATCCGGCAGCAGACGTTTTTTATATGCCGGATTATACCTATGATCCGGAACAATATAAGCCATTTCTCGCGCCTGATCTGAAAAAAGAAGATAAGACGGTATGCGTAGGAACGATGAATCCGTATAAACAGCTGGAAGAGATGGTGAAAGCGTATCGTATGAACGGAAAAAAGCTTGAGACAGCCGGGCGTTTCTTTGATCATGCCCGCGCAGTGAAGCTGACTGAAATGCTGGACGAAGGGGATAAGTACCGGATTCACATCAGAGACTGCAACCTGTCGGAGACAGAATATATGCGGCTTCTGGGGACGGCGAAATTCGCAATACTGCCCTACGATATGTCGCAGTATCAGAGCCGGACTTCCGGAGTGCTGCAGGAGTGCATCTTCCTGAGGACGATTCCGATCGCACCGAGGCAGCTGCTGGAGGAAAATAGGTTGCCCGGTGCTGCCTATGACGATATAAAGGAACTGGAAGCACCGGGATTTTTCGATAAAATCG
>JAFTFD010000347.1 GCA_017449745.1 Lachnospiraceae bacterium | reverse complement strand
TGTATCCGCTACAGAGGAAACCATGAAGGCCAGGTGACGCAGGCCATAGGCTTCCGGATTGGATACCCGCTTTGGTCTATCCTTCATAATGAACAGCTCCAGCTCTGTGTTCTCGTTGATCGCCAGATCTATTTTCCAGTCCCCGCGTTCCTCCCGAAAATTGGAGCGGATAATCGGAAAACCAAGGATATCATGATAAAAACGGAGTGCCGCATCCTTGTCAGAACAGATGATGGCGATATGGTGGATCGTTTTCAAGTTCATATGCTTCCGTCTCCTCTACAAATAAAAGGTCCTCCGCACCACCACACACGATTGAACGTATGGAGACCGGAGGATCGTTTTCATGCATTTTTCCATTATCCCGGCTTAAGCCGGATTCAGCATGCAGTAAACGGAGATGTTCAGTCCTCCGTGAGCCTGATGGTGACATCTCCATGACTGAGCAGATCGGTCATTTCCTGCCGGGTCAGATTCACATGACCAAGCATCGTATATGACCAGGAATTGGAATCATAGAAAATCACAATCTGATTGCCGGAATAAAGGGCGATATCTCCACTGCATGTAATTGTCTGTTCATCATCCCGCACGATGCTCTTTCCAATAGAGCCAACCTGTTCAAAGCCTCCGTACATGGACATTGGGATGCTCAGCGGAAGTAACGCCTTCAAGGCTTCTACAGATGCATTCCTTTCCCAGGTTACAGGAACCTCAGTCCCGCCAATATACAGTTTCATGCCTGTCTTCTCCTCTGTGATCCCCTCCAAAATGTTCCACATCGCATTCATCACATCATAGTAATGCTGAGGGAACACATTATCCCCGCGGGCATGAACCTTGGTTCCATCCGTCAGGACAAAGTCGAGATAGAATCCCTCGCCATCCAGAACAAAGCGTTGAGATTCCGAAAACCCATCCCAGGATGCGACATCATACCTGTCGATCACGTCAAGCAGTGCATCCGCAACATCCGTTGGAAGCGGCAGCTCCTGTTCCTCATTGACGGATACATGATACCCATCCGCCTCCAGAGTAATCTTATAGGAATCGTAGCTGATTTCTCCATTGCGATACACATAAAGCATGGATAGTGCGCGGCACGGAGTCAGTGCAACACGTAATGTCTCATCCACAGTGACTGTATATGCACTGTTCTCGCTTTCCATAATCGGAGAGTGTCCATAGATCCAAACCGTTGTGGTTCCCGGCTTAAGTCCCTTGAAGGAGACAAAATAATCATACGATGCTCCGTCAATATTCTCGGCGTTCTCCTCAAATTCATACCGAGTCTCACAGCTGATGATGGAGGGATCCTCCACTTTGACGGAATACTCATATCCGCCACCGGAGAACGATGAAAAGCGAAGAACCACGGTATCCATTTTTGACTCCTCTTCCGTTGTCACAATTTCCCCTGTCCAGTCAATAATCCCGCCAAATTCGTAAATGTTCGCATAACCCATTGAGGCCAGTTTTTCCGCTGCCTGCTTTGACCTGTTCCCGCTTCGGCAATACACCAGAATGATCTGATGATAATCCGGCAATGCCTCCGGAGAATCGCAGCCGATCGATTCATTTGGAATCAGGATAGCCCCTGGAATATGGCCGGCGTCATACTCGTCCTGTCTGCGAACATCCACGACGACATGGCCATCCTCCCTTTTCATCATCTCTTTCGCGGTTTCCTGATCAATCCGGGTATACGTATGCGCTTCAATTTCGCCAATTGCCCACTGTCCATAGCCCATCATCAGAAACAGGCTGAGGATCAGCAGAGGAAAAAGATATCTTTTCATTCTGTACTTCCTTTCCGGTGAAGAATTGCCTGGTGGGCAACCGCCCAAATATACCTGCAGAAGAGGGACACCTCCACATTGATACAAAGTCTCCGAAGATAACGAAATCCATCTTTCTTCTTTATTAAAACAGAGGGCATTCGCCTGATGGTTCTCAATTCCATCCGGTTGAATATTACTATATTCCCTGCCGGAAAACAAGTGGACGTGTGCCAGATTGTCAAATCCAAATTTACTCATTTTCATTGCTTTTTCGGGAAAACTGATTTATCTTTATCTCAGAGCGGAAAAAAGGGGGCAATGCGATGAATTCTGTGTTTTCGAAAACCCTGCGAAAGTTGCGGGAGGAAAAAGGGCTTTCTCAGAAACAGCTCGGGCAGCTATTATTTGTCAATCATTCTACCGTCGCCCGTTGGGAAAACGCCAGCCGTCTTCCTGACCCTACGATGATTCCCCGTATTGCAGAATGCCTCGGGGTGGATGCAAATGAGTTGTTCCAGCTTACGGCTCAAAGTGAGGAAAGTCCCAATGTCATCATCGTGGATGACAGTAAGGTCATCCTCTCGGATGCCCTGTCTGTCCTTGGAGAGATTCTGCCTAATGCCACAATTACGGGCTTTATCTGGCCACTCGAAGCGATCGAATACGCAAAGAAGAACCGTATTGCCCTGGCCATTCTTGATATTGAGCTTGGAACGGCCAGCGGGATTGAGCTTTGCCGCACTCTGCTTGAAATCAATCGCCGGACAAACATCGTGTTTCTTACGGCCTACCCCGACTATTCCCTTATGCCTGGAGCACAGAAGCCAGTGGATTCATGGTAAAGCCTCTCACAAAAGAGGGAATAAAAGAACAGCTGAAAAAGCTGCGCTATCCGTTCTTTATGGGGAATTTGGATGGCTGACCTTGTTCACACATTCCCATAGAAAACCAGCGGTACACCGAGAGACGACCCGGCATGCATTTTGTAT
>JAFTFD010000346.1 GCA_017449745.1 Lachnospiraceae bacterium | reverse complement strand
GGGCCTGGACGGTCAGCATCTCTTCCGCCCCCATGGCGGAATTCGTCAGCCTGCGCATGATCATCGGCAGGACGATATCGCAGAGCGTCGTCAGGGACGCAAAGAAAAGATCCAGGAACAGCAGGACCCTGTATTTTCTGATATAGGGATAGAAACGGCGGAGCAGTTCGGCAGAACTGTAAGTTCTGGACCCCTTCTGTGCATCTGTACTCATATCTGATCTTCTCCTGTTCTCTTTTCGTAACTGTTCACGTTCAATGTACAAAATCAGCGCCTTGTCCTCATCGCGAACAGCTGCCTCTTTTCACATATCGGACTATTTTGGTCCGTTACCAGTGCAAAACTCAGCCACATCCAATTGTTAACCTTTGACAACAAAATAGTTGACAATCGTTATTTTGAACGGTACTCTATAGAAGCGCTGTAGGCAATTCCTATTCGTAATCCTGAAAAGACCGGGATCCCCGATTTCACATATTAACGATGGAAGGTCTGCAGCACAACATCATAACACAATTGAACAGAGGAATCATTATGAATAAAAGACAAAATCAGAAATTGACAGTTCAGGAGATTACACAGGTAGGCCTTGCCGCCGCTCTGATCAGCATCATGGCACAAATCAGCATCCCGATGCCTGCGGGCGTCCCGATGACATTGCAGACCTTTGCCGTTCCGCTGGTCGGAATCATCCTCGGATCCCGCAAGGGTACGATCGCAGCGCTTGTCTATGTGCTGCTCGGCGCTGTCGGCCTTCCGGTCTTTTCCGGATTTAGCGGAGGAATCGGCATCGTCCTTGGCGTGACCGGCGGTTTCATTGTCACCTTTCCCATAATGGCCTGGATGGCAGGAATCGGGCAGGAAAAAGGCGGCTATGTCCGGCTGTATGCAGGTCTGATCCTAGGTGCCGTTATCAATTACCTGATTGGAATGGCCTGGTTTGTCGTCGCTGCGAAGAGCACCTGGGCGACAGCCTTTACAGCCTGCGTCCTTCCCTTCATTCCTACGACGATCATTAAGATCATTTTAGCCGGTATCCTTGGTAAGAAAATGCGTGAGGTAATGATCCGCGCCGGCGCATTGGCTGCTTAAGACTTCCATAAAAAACCGCAGGGAAATGAACTCCCTGCGGTTTAAATATTTTAAGTATTCATTGTATAAGCATTACTGACGATTACTCCTCAAAATGCCGCTATACATCTCTGAAAAGCTTATTCCACACCAAGAATTCTGTTGATGGAATCGCAGTAACTCTGGACATCATATCCATCGATCGTGTCGCAGAAATCCTGCCAGTCTGCATCGTCATGGATATCTCTTACGCCTGTGATGAACTGAGGCACTGCCTGGTTCATGTAGGTAGAGGTATTATTGTAAACATCCTGGAAATTGCTGCTTTCTTCCGGTGTCAGCTGTGCTGTGATCTCGCCGCCGATTCCTGCCTTGGTAGTGTCATACATACGGAACATGCCCATCTGTTCTGCATAGTATGGCTTCCAGTCATTCATTTCTCTGTCGTTCGGTGTGCGGCCATTGAAACGCATAATAGAGCATGCGCCTCCGATCTCAGTGTCATTGATGATGATGGGATCTCTCCAGACCATTCCATCTTCTTTGATCTCGACCGCGCCGTTTGTGAGTCCCCATTTTTCCGTATAGAGCTTATAAGCCTCTTCATCGATACCCTTGAGCTCTTCGACCTGATCCTTTGTCAGTCCGTAGGCCTTGATGACAGAGCCTTCATCGCCGTAGAAATAATCAAGGAATGTGAACAAGGCCGGAAGATCTTTATCAACTACTTTATCAGTGAAAACAAGCTGTGCGCCAAAGACGCCGGTTGCATAATACAGGAAAGGCTCGAAGCCCTGTACGGACTCATCGCCGTATACGTCATTGATTGGAGTAGGTGCGCCAAAAACCACTGCGCCGCAGGTCGGATTGGACTCATCACCGCCGGAGGTATCGAGTGAAGCGCCCATCTGGCTGGTCAGACCGTACCATGCGCCGACCTTACCGCCATAGACCGTTCCCATGTCTGTCATGAAGAACATCTCTCCTGCGTGCTCCTCAAAGGTAGGATTGACCCAGCCCTTCTGGTACCAGTTGTTCATCATCTCAATATAGGCGCGGAAACCGTCAGACGTTGTGCCGTTCACACACTTGCCGGTTTCAGGATCAATATACCATGTGGCAGCACTGCCAAAGCCGGATTCCATATCACCGCCTGCGCCGTTTTCACCGCTGCTGGCGACGCTGAATGCATAACCGTCTGTGATGCCCTGCTCATCCAGAGCCTTCTGGAAGATTTCCAGCATCCACTCCCAGTCACTGACATACTTGGGGAATGCCTCGCCGGAGGGGAATACTACATCGTCTGTATAGTTTCCATCATCATCCCAGGAACCGGAGAATGCTTCACCGGTCTCAGGGTTCGTGCCATACTTTACGATCCAGTCACGTCTGTAGAGCATGCCGCCCCAAGCGTTACCCATCTGCTCATCAAGGTGATAAAGATTGATGTATCTTCTCTCGCCATCC
>JAFTFD010000345.1 GCA_017449745.1 Lachnospiraceae bacterium | reverse complement strand
GTGCAGAAAGGTCTGTACAGGCGGACCTTGATCAGGCCGACCTTGCGGCCAAGGCCGTTCAGATAATCAACAGTCTCTTCAATGGTCTCGTTGACGGAACCCATAGCGATGATGACCTGCTCGGCATCCGGAGCGCCATAGTAGTTGAAGAGCTTGTAATCCGTACCGATCTTCTCGTTGACCTTGTCCATGTACTTCTGGACGATAGCCGGCATCTCATCGTAAACGGTGTTGCAGGCCTCTCTGGCCGTGAAGAAGATATCAGGGTTCTGAGCAGAACCCATCTGACGGGGATGATTCGGATTCAGAGCGTTCTTGCGGAACTCGTCGACCTTCTCAAGATCGATCAGGTCCTTGAGGTCCTCATAATCCCAAGCCTGGATCTTCTGAATCTCGTGGGATGTACGGAAACCGTCGAAGAAATTGATGAAAGGAAGCTTGCCATCAACAGCTGCGCAGTAAGCAACCGGAGTCAGGTCCATAACTTCCTGAACGGAGCTCTCGCAGAGCATGGCAGCACCGGTCTGGCGACATGCGTAAACGTCGGAGTGATCGCCGAAGATGTTCAGAGCGTGTGTTGCGACGCAGCGTGCGGAAACATTGAAGACAGCCGGGAGTCCTTCGCCGGCGACCTTGTAGATGTTCGGGATCATCAGCAGCAGACCCTGGGATGCTGTGAAGGTGGATGTCATAGCACCTGCAGCGATGGAGCCGTGTGTAGCACCGGCAGCACCTGCCTCGGACTGCATTTCTGTGACATGCACTGTCTGCCCGAAGATGTTCTTTCTTCCGGCAGTTGCCCATTCATCGACATGCTCGGGCATGACGGATGAAGGAGTGATGGGATAGATGGTAGCGACTTCTGTATACGCATAAGCGGCATGCGCAGCAGCTTCGTTACCATCCATGGTTAGATACTTTCTTGCCATTTTGTTTTCCTCCTGTCAGATTGTCATAGTACTGTGTATGCAAGGCAAAAGGGAGCACACACAGTATATCTATCATACCCACAATATTAGCATTCAGGGGCGTTGTTTGCAATGTTTTTAGGTATTTGCAGCGCTATAATTTGGCAGAAATAAAAGGAGCGCTCAGTTAAGAGCGCTCAGTCGCTGAAGTGCATGGTCGGCAATTACGGTTTTGCAATGTTCTTTTAAGTACTGTTCCCTGGCATATGCTGCGGGGACTAAAGTGCCGAATTCGGAGATGACAGACAGGATCCGCTGCATCTCGCCCATTTCATCGACGTCTTTCATGGAAAGAGACAGATAGTAGGTCTGGTCCTGTTCGCTGTAATACAGGGAACTCTCCCCCGTAAAACCGGCCGCATCCGCGGCAGCCCGGGTCGCATCGTTAACGGAACGGAAGCTGTACAGACGGTGCAGCAGATAATATTCCCTGAGCTTTGCGTATTCCCTGCGCTTGTTTTCAGCCTGTCCGGGAGCATGGGAACCGGCGGGAGCGCTGACGGCCTCCTGGGTATATTCCTTTCTGATGGAACTGATCAGCTGCTCCAGGGCACTCGTCTGGGTTCCTTCCGAGGCGCCGGGAACGGCCTGTACGGAGGGCGAAAAAGAAGAGAACCTGGAATCGAGCTCTTCAGGATTATCGACCTTCGTCACGATCAGCACGATACTCCCTCCGGCCAGAGGGATCGCCTCGATCATCAGAGGAATATTGTCTGCCTCGAAGCCGAACTGGTAGTTGGCTTCCTGCATCATATCCTGAAACAGTTTTCTGGCCTTCTCGGATCCGTACGCCAGTTCCGAGAGCTTGAGGTGACGCGCTGCCAGGTCTTCTCCGGTCAATGTGATCCGGATCTGGCTGTCACTGATCTTCTCTATTTTCATGAACACCTCTTTCGCAAGCTGTGTAAATGCAAGCACAACATGCTTTTCTGCCTTTTGAACTTAAATCACGATAATCGTATCAGAAGAAAATGATACCGGATCGCTCCGCTGCAGCGCAGCTCCCGCGATCCTGCCCGAACATTCGCAATCCGCTGATTTGCCTGTAAACATGGCAAATCGCTCCTTGCTCATGTCTGGCGTTCAAAAGATAGAAAAGCCTGCTTGTGCAAGCACAACATGCTTTTCTGCCTTTTGAACTTAGTATCATTTTAGTGTGAATTTAAGGATATCGTCAATAGGCTTTGGGTAGAGCCGGCGGTTAGTTGTGAAAAATTTCGGGCGGCGCGTAAAAATGCACATAATCCGAGGGTTTCGTAATTAAGAAGGACCGTTTTCCAGAATTTCCCGATATAATAGGGCTACCGTCTGATGCGGGGAGTCTGTGTCGGAGAGGGGGTGAGCCATATCTTTATCTAGTCTTTAAGCAATTCTTTGCATCATTATTCTTTAATGTACTTTCATTGTCTTAAGGCTGTATGCCGTCGAATTACTTCTTAAAAATAAGTTCACGATTCAGTAATTCACAGATCGGTACCGATCCAGCATAGCTGCGTCGGATCACCGGATCCTATTTTTCAAAAAAGATACATCCCGTTAAGAGGAACGGCATGTCGCGAAGGGTGGATCTCCACGGAACTCTCCTTCTGTTTCGCGTGCCGGAGTCCGGGAAGCGGGAAGGACTGTTCTTTGCAGGAATTCCGCGCTTCCTTCAGGCTGTTCTCTTATCATATCATCCGCACTTGTTCAAAATGCGGTCTATCATCACATCTGCCTGTCACAGAACGGGCAGCCAGATCTGTCTCCCGCAGCCGTCTGTTTCATTAACGCGGAGTCCCGCCATGCATGCCGGCGCTGCGGTTGTCTTCAGCCTGAAAAAGAGACGGAAATATAAGACAGGCTAATCGTTTTGAGCGACCTGTCGGCAGATGCGGGCATTAAAGCCGCATAAGCCTTTTGGGAGAGACAGTCTCCCGGGATCAGCGCCACCTGCCGCAGCGGCAGCACATGGCGGGACCGGGAAGACTGCCTCTTTTTTTGCGCACATTTTGCGCCCTTTTTTTGAGAGATGACGCAAAGCAAGTTCTCTGGTATAATACTGTAGGCTATGCTTTGATATATTCCGCACTTTATGGGCGGAAGTTTAGGTTTGGTAAGCGGAGCTTACTTAATGAATTCGGAAAGGAAACATTGAGTCCATGAGCGACAGATACGATCCGGGGTATGACTCATCTGATTTATGGGACGATGAATACGACAGCTATGACGGATATGATGCCTCCTACACGGATCCGGGCTATGACGGATATGCCGATGACCATGACGGTTACGACACGGTCTCGCGCTATTCATCGGATTACAGCATGTATGATGAATTTGACAGTGATTATGAACCGTCTTATGAGCAGCCGGCAAGGCGCTCCTCATCATCGGGCAGCAGGGGCAGGAATGCCGCAAGGAGCAGGACTTCTTCCAGGAAGAGCGCTGGCAGCAGGAGATCCACCGAGGCCTCTTTAGGCCGGGCCTCTTTAGGCCGGGCCTCTTTAGGCCGGGCCTCTTCAGGCGGCAGGTCCGCTTCTGCCAGCAGGAGATCCTCTTCAAGAAACAGCAGCTCTGCAAAGAAAAAGAGCAGCTCTTCCGCAGCTCCGGTCGCAGCTACCGTACTGCTGCTGATCGTGATGATCGGCGCCTTTGGCGTGAAGCTGTTTCTCGATAAATATTCCTATTCAAAAGAGGTGGCTGATCTGCAGGAGTATTTCTCCATGAGCCAGCCAGCGGACGGCTCCGGTTCGGAGGACGTTGCCATTGTCTGGGGGGATGAGATCTCAGAGATCAGGGCCAGGAGACTGGACGGGACTTACTATCTGTCCCTGGACGCCGTCAAGAGCAATTTAAATGACAGGTTTTATTACGGCGTCCAGAACTACTCGGACCTGAGCGGCATGATCATGTACTGCCTGCCGGACCGCAAGGTGGTGACGCACCTTGGTTCCAATGAGGTCCTGGTCGGGAGCGAAACGCAGACAAAGAGCTATATTCCCGCCAGGAGGATCGGCGATTCCGTCTACCTCGCGCTTGATTTTGTCAAAGAGTATACGAATTTCTCCTTCCAGGGATACGAGGATCCGGCAAGGCTCCAGATCTATTCCGCATGGGAACCGAAAAATGTCGGGGAGATCTCGCGCGGTACGCAGATCCGCCTGAGCGGAGGGATCAAGAGCAGGATCCTGAAGGAACTGGAAAAGGGTGATCAGGTCACTGTGCTGGAGCAGATGGAGACCTGGTCCAGAGTCAAATCCGAAGACGGTTTTATCGGCTACGTGGAAAACAAGCGCATCCGCGATATCCACGAGGAGACGCCGACACCTGTCACCAGCTATGTGGAGCCCGAGTATACGACCCATATGCTGGGGACGAAGGTCAATATGGCCTTCCACAATGTCTACAGCACGGCGGCGGCAAATGATACGCTCCGCAGCTTTATGGCGCCGACAAAGTCTGTCAACGTGATCGCGCCTACGATCTTCTGGGTCAAAAACGCAGAGGGCGACATTACCAGCATGGCGAGCCAGTATTACACGGATACTGCCCACGCTATGGGCCTCAAGGTCTGGGCGGTCGTCGACAATATCAATTCCCCGGAGCTGGTCAACAAGAGCTCCTTCCTGGGGACCCAGGATACCAGGGATAACCTGATCAACCAGCTGATCACGGAGTGTACGACCTACGGATACGACGGGATCAATGTTGACTTCGAGCTGATCGAGGCGGGATACGGACAGGATTATGTGCAGTTTATCCGCGAGCTTTCCATCGCCTGCAGGCTCAAAGGCCTGACCATGTCCGTCGATGACTATCCGGCATACGAATACAACAGCTACTATAATATCCGGGAACAGGGGGTTTTCGCTGACTATGTGGTCATCATGGGCTATGATGAGCATTACGGCGGGTCCTCGGAGGCGGGGAGCGTTGCTTCGATCGGGTATGTCACGGACGGGATCGCCATGGCTGTAGAGAGGATCGCCAAGGAGAAGGTGATCAACGCTGTTCCGTTCTATACAAGATACTGGAAAACGACCGGGGGCGTTGTCACATCGGAAGCCTATGGCATGAAGAACATCCCCGAGATCATTGCGAACCACAATATGACTGTGACCTGGGACGCCGAGTGCGGCCAGAATTATGCGGAAGCTACGGAAGGAGATACCTTCCTGCAGATCTGGATAGAGGATACGCAGTCCCTGCAGCTCAAACTCGATGCCATGACGGCAGCGGGGATCGGCGGCGTCGCGGAGTGGAAGCTGGACTTCGAGACTCCGGACGTTTGGGACATCATAGCAAATTATATGAATTCATAGGATGCTGAACAGATACGAATGATTACAGAATATATCAGTATGCCGGAAGACGCGCCGGATATGGAAGGGATCCGGCGGGCCGGTGAGATCATTAAAAACGGAGGACTGGTAGCGTTTCCGACGGAAACCGTGTATGGACTTGGCGGCGACGCCAGAAATCCAGAGTCCTCCAGGAAGATCTACGCCGCAAAAGGCAGGCCTTCGGATAATCCCCTGATCGTCCATGTGTGCCGGCTCGAAGATGTGGCGCCGATCGTCCGGGAGATCCCGGAAGAGGCGCAGCTCTTGGCGCAGGCTTTCTGGCCGGGGCCGCTGACGATGATCTTTCATAAAAATGACGTGATCCCGTATGAGACCACAGGCGGACTGGATACAGTCGCTGTCCGGTTTCCTTCCAACAGGATCGCGCAGGAACTGATCAGGGCATCAGGCGGTTATATAGCTGCGCCCTCCGCCAACCGCTCAGGCAGGCCTTCGCCTACGATCGCGAGGTATTGCCGGGAGGATCTGGACGGAAGAGTGGAAATGATCATCGACGGAGGAGAGGTCGGGATCGGGCTTGAGTCGACGATCATTGACCTGACGGATAAGAGGCCGATCATTTTAAGGCCCGGCTATGTGACAAGGGAAATGCTGGAACAGGTCCTCGGAGCTGTAGACGTCGACAGGACCACGATCAGCGCAGATTCGGGACAGGCGCCCAAAGCGCCGGGAATGAAATACAGGCACTATGCGCCAAAAGGAGACCTGACGCTGGTCGAGGGGACAAAAGATGCCGTCGTTTCCTGCATCAACGACCTTGTAAGAAGCGCCTCGCAGGCAGGGAAAAGGACTGGCGTGATCTGCACGGATGAGACCAAAGACCTGTACAGGGCAGACCGCATATTCAGCGCAGGGAGCAGACAGGATAACGAGGCGATCGCAAGACACCTGTTCAGGATCCTTCGGGAGTGCGATGATCTGGAACTGGATGTGATCTATTCGGAATCCTTTGGAGGGAGCGGCCTTTCCATGGCGATCATGAACCGGCTGATGAAAGCGGCCGGACACAAGTGCATAAAGGTTTGAACTGTGTTCCGGAAGAATTCAGAAAACCGGGAACAGATATTTTTTCTAAAGAAAGTTTTCTAAGGGGAAACCAGAAAGGGGAACAGTAATATGATAGCGCTCGGCAGTGATCATGGCGGATTGGCATTAAAAAAAGAGATCATGCATTATCTGGAGGAGAGAGGCCTGGAATACAAGGATTTCGGGACTTATGATACAGCCTCCTGCGATTATCCGGATTTCGGCAGGCCGGCGGCACTGGCAGTAGCATCAGGAGAGTGCGACAGGGGAATCGTGATCTGCACGACAGGGATCGGGATCTCGATCACAGCGAATAAGGTCAAAGGGATCCGCTGCGCGCTGTGCACCGATGCGACGATGGCAACTCTGACAAGACTTCACAACGACGCAAATATGCTGGCTCTGGGTGCAGGCATCGTAGGAACGAACCTGGCTCTGGATATCGTCAAGGCATTTCTCGACACACCGTTTTCCGGTGACGAGCGTCACGCCAGAAGGATCGGCAAAATAGAGCAGTAAGGGTTTGCTTAATCATGCTATAATGGATAATGCAGTATTGAGGCTGCAAAAAATATCAAATGTTTGCGGACAAGACCGCGGAAAGAGGTAGAGGTTTAACAATGTCACAGGTTATTATCATGGATCATCCGTTAATTCAGCATAAGATCGGCTTCATCAGACGCAGAACGACCGGAACGAAGGCTTTTCGTGAAACCGTAGGCGAAATTGCCATGCTGCTGTGCTATGAGGCGACCCGTCATCTGGAGCTGACTGATGTGGAGATCGATACACCGGTCGCCCCTACAGTGGCGAAAGAGCTGAAGGGCAAAAAGCTGGCAGTCGTTCCGATCCTGCGCGCAGGACTGGGAATGGTTGACGGCATGCTCAAGATGATCCCGGCGGCAAAGGTGGGACATATCGGTCTTTACAGGGATCCCAAAACGCTCAAGCCTGTAGAGTATTACTGCAAGCTCCCTGCAGATTCCGCAGAGAGAGAAGTCTTCGTCGTTGACCCGATGCTCGCAACAGGCGGCTCCTCCGCAGCAGCTGTCCAGATGCTCAAGGATCACGGATGCCGCAAGATCCATTTCCTGTGCATAATCGCCGCTCCGGAAGGAATCAAGACCTTTACGGAAGCACACCCTGACGTAGATGTCTATGTCGGCGCTCTCGATGATCACCTTAATGAACACGGCTATATCGTACCTGGCCTGGGCGATGCCGGTGACAGGATCTTCGGTACAAAATAATAAAGTGCCTTGCGGCACTTAAGGAGGTATGCCATGTCTTCCAAGAGAGAGGATTACATTACGTGGGATGAGTATTTTATGGGAGTTGCTCAGCTGTCCGGAATGCGCTCCAAGGACCCAAACACGCAGGTGGGTTCCTGCATCGTCAGCAGGGATCATAAGATCCTGTCTATGGGATACAACGGGCTTCCTAAGGGATGTGACGATGATGAGTTTCCGTGGGGCAGGGAAGGAACCGGACTGAACACCAAATATCCCTTTGTGACACACAGCGAACTGAATGCCATCCTGAATTACAGGGGCGGGAGCCTGGAGGGCTCTACGCTGTATGTCTCCCTGTTCCCCTGCAATGAATGCGCCAAGGCGATCATTCAGGCCGGGATCAGGACGGTCGTTTATGCAAGCGATAAATATGCGGATTCCGATGCCACCCTTGCCAGCAAACGGATGCTGAATGCGGCCGGGGTCCGGTATTATCAGTACGAGCCTACCGGGCGCAGGATCGAGATACAGGTCTGATGCATGTTTGACCGATCATATCGGAAACTGAATACACTCCGCACTGCGGCAAAAGGAGCAGTAAATGCCCCGGCTGCAGCGCGGAGTCTTTGTAAGGGCGCTGCTGTGAAAAGCATGGCCCTTTTCCTCGCTGTCAGTTTTTTCGGGATGACGGTGCAAGCTACGCAGGAGACCCAGCAGAAGCTGGATGCGGCCAAACAGCTCCAGCAGCAGACACAGGACGCGATCAGCGAAAACCAGACAGGGATCGATGCACTGAATGCATCGATCGGGCAGCTGGAAGGAGAGATCGGCAATCTCAACGCCCAGCTCTCGGCGATCGCTGGCCAGATCAACGCTCTGGACGATGATATCGGGGATATGGAGCGGGAGATCGAACTGACGAAGGCCTCTGCGCAGGAGGTGGAAGAGCAGATCCGCGTCACTACGGCGCAGCTTGAGGAGTCCGAAAGGCAGCAGGCGGCGCAGTACGCCGCGATGAAACAGAGAGTCCGCTTCCTTTATGAGAAGGGACAGAATTACTACCTGGAGATCCTGTTCGGTGCGCGCAGCCTTTCCGACTTCCTGACCATCAATCAGTATATGGCCAGGGTATCCGATTATGACGTCAAAATGATGGGGGAATACCTTCTTCAGCAGGAACTGATCAAGGAGAAGCAGGCTCTGTTGGAAAAAGAGAAAGAACAGCTGGAAGAAGACCAGGCACAGCTTGCCTCCCAGCGGGATTCCCTGACGGGGCTCAGGAACCAGCAGGCGGCCAAAAGGGGAGAGGTCACGACGCTTCTGAGCCAGACGAAAGGGACGATGGAGCTGACAGAATCAGAGATCCAGGCAGCGCAGCAGAATGCGGCGCTTCTGGAGCAGCAGCTGGCGGAGCAGAATGAACAGGTCTCCCAGCTGGAGGCGCAGCTGGCAGAGGAAAGGCGCCTGGCAGCGCTCTCTGCTGCCTCTCATTGGAGAGACATCTCCCAGCTGGTCTATGATGAGGGAGACCGGTATCTTTTGGCCAATCTGATCTACTGTGAGGCGGGTAACCAGCCCTATGAGGGGCAGGTCGCTGTCGGAGCGGTCGTGATCAACCGGGTGATGTCCGGAGCCTTCCCCGATACAGTATCGGGGGTGATCTATCAGAAGTGGCAGTTTGAGCCGGCTATGACAGGACGGCTTGCGCTGGCACTGGCCAGGGACGACGCGACGCCTGCCTGCTACCAGGCGGCCGATGCGGCGATGGCGGGCCAGACAACGGTGGCAGACTGCATATTTTTCAGGACGCCGATCCCGGAGATCACTCCGAGGTACGTCATCGGCGGTCATATTTTTTATTGATCTATGCGCAATACTATTCTGAGAATTATATACAGCATAGCGGTTTTTGCGGCAACGGTACTGCTGCTCGAAAAATTTGCCATGAACGAAGCCGATGCGGTCCGGGAGAGTCCTCTCTCGGGACCGCATCTTGCCATCGTGTCCATTGAAGAGGAAGGCAGGGAGTTCAATGTGCTCCAGGGCCTGACGGGGGAGATCGATCCGGGAAAATACCGCAGTGTCCTGACACCTGCGGGGACAGACCGCACCGTCAGGTTCGCGGTAAACCCCTTCGGGGAAGGAATCTCAGGGATCTCTTATGAGGTCCGCAGCCTCGACGGGAAGAGACTGATCGAAAACGGGACCGTGTCGGATATCGAGGTCGATGAGAAGGGGATCCTGCACTCGTCCGTGGTCCTGAAGGACCTGATCGAAAACGGGCAGGAATATCTGTTTGTCCTGCAGGTCCTCACGGCGAGGGCGGACCCGGCAAAATATTGGACCCGTGTGATCTGCAGCGATTCCCAGGTACACAGTGAGGCCCTGGATTTTGTCAGGGAATTTCATGAGAACTCCCTGGATAAATCCAGGGAATCCTATTTCAGGACGTACCTGGAGACGCAGGGAAGTGAGGAGCAGGATCTTTCGGAAACAGACCTGTACAGTTCTCCGGAGGAGCTGACTTTTTATTCCCTGGAGGCGGAGGACCTGGAGGAGCCCGCCTATTCGGTCGACAGTGTCAGGGGCAATACCGTCGTCCTGCACAGCGAGGGGATCCTTTCGCTCAAAGATGAGACGGGCACTGCAGAAAGAAAGGCGTTTTACAGGGAATACTACAGGGTGCGCAAGGGCGCGGAGCGTTTCTTCCTCATCGATTACAGAAGGACTCTGGAAGAAATTCCGGATCTGAAAAATATCCGCAGCGGACATGAGAGCTTTGAACTGGGGATCACATCCCATGCCGGGATCCGTACGGCTCCTTCCGGGGGAGCAGGAACGACCGCTTTTGTTTCCTGCGGAAATCTTTACCTGTATTATTCGACGGACAACGAGTTGGTTTCTGTCTACGGATTCGGCGATGAGGAGATCAGGGACCGCAGGGAAATGGACAGGCTCCATGATATCCGCATCCTGGACATAGATGGCAGCGGGAACATATCGTTTCTCGTGTATGGCTATATGAGCTCCGGGCAGCATGAGGGAAGGACCGGGATCAGCGTCTGCCGGTATACGCATGCGGGAAGGTCATTAAGCGAGCAGGCATTTATTGAGTATGACGGTTCCTATGAAATGCTGCGTACGCAGATCGAAAATACAGCGTACCTGCAGCAGGGAGGCAAGCTCTTTCTGATGCTGGACAGGCAGTTCTGCGCTCTGGATACCCTGACAGGGGCCGTGGAGGCGATCCTGCCGGAAGTGCGGACCGGAGAGATCTGGTCATCAGAGAGCGGAAGATATGCCGCCTGGATAACGGAGGGCGATAAGGACGTTCCTATGAACATCACGCTCCTCGATTTTGAAGACCTGACCAGGAAAACGATCGAAGCGGGCCAGGGGGAAAAGCTGATTCCCGTCGGATTCCGGGGGGATGATTTCATCTACGGGACAGCGGCTCTGGAAGATGCGACGAAGGACCAGATCGGAACAGCCTATTATCCGATGTTCAACATACGGATCGTGGATTTCGGCCTTCATATCCTGACAGACTATCAGGAAGAAAATATCCTGATCTCCGACTGCGAAGAGACACAGACGCAGATCATACTGCACAGGCTGATCCGGACAGTGGACGAGACCGGGGCGGTCGTCTATGAACCGACAGAAGATGACCAGATCATGAAGACGACGGCGTCATCAGGCGCCTCGACGCAGGCGCTGGTGCAGCAGGATGCGGAGTTCGGAAGACTTGTCAGCGTTCCGCTCAAGGGATTCTCCCTGGAGGGACTCAGGCTCACAGGATCTGTCTCCTCCGGCGGGAGTGTGCACTCATCGGATTTCCTGCTCGCAGACAGCCAGAACGGATCACAGCAGGAAACAGAGATCTATTACCTGTATGGGACTTATGGCTATGAAAATGATTATACGGATGAGTCGGAAGCTGTCCGCAGGGCAGCGCTCAGCGGCGCGGCTGTCGTAGACAGAAGCGGCCGGTATATCTGGGAGCAGCCCTCCCAAGACAGATGCCAGCTGACAGGATTTCGCTCCGAGCTGGGATCTGACAGCCCAGCAGCAGCGTGCCTGGATGCGCTGCTAAAATATGAGGGATACTACTCCCCGGCAGCAGCGGATCCGGAGGCGGGGGTCGATGCGGCTGCGATCCTGGCAGAGGCAGGCAGGGAAAAAGGCCTTCAGGTGCTGCAGCTCACTGGCTGCAGCTTCGACTCGATCCTCTATTACCCGTCGGCAGGCTCTGCCGTTCTGGCCGTGACAGCGGGAGAGGACGGCGCAGTGCTGGTCCTCGGATACGGACCGGAGAAAGTAGCCCTGTACGACCCGGCTAACGGCGGGGAGATCCTTGTGACGAGAGAAGAGGCAAGGGCGCTCTGCGAAGGCGGGGGCAACCGGTACATAACCTATATAAAATGATTTAGCAGCATGGCAGGTATCAGATGAATCTGCCGGATCGCGAAGAGACAAAAAACGGGAAGGATCGAAGATCCTTCCCGTTTGCTCTCTATGCATTTAATTAATCTGTGAGAATGTGCCTGCCGTTGTCGTTATAGCGCTGCACGATGTGACGGATGCGGGTGCTCGGGTCGAGCAGGTCGCTGATCGAACTGTTGTGATTGAGCGTATCGATAATGTATGCGATGTATTTGCTCATGCTGCAGCTGATGTACCAGGGGCGGAGCAGGAGCTCGGGAGTCTGGTAGATCAGGTTGGTCGTCAGGACATAATCGAAAAGGCCCTCTTTGTAAGCTCTGTCGAAAATATCCATGCCCTGGGTGAACAGGCCGAACGTGGAGAAGATGAAAATCCTGGAGGCTCCCCTGTCCTTCAGGCCTTTGGCTACTTCCAGAATGCTGTCCCCGGAAGAGATCATGTCGTCGATGATGATCATGTCCTTGCCCTCTACAGAGGAGCCCAGGAATTCATGTGCCAGAACAGGATTCTGTCCGTTCACGAGAGTCGTATAATCCCGGCGCTTATAGAACATGCCCATGTCAAGACCCAGCACGTTGGCGATGTAGACAGCTCTCTTCATGCCTGCCTCGTCGGGGCTGATCACCATCATGTGGCCGGCATCGATGTTAAGGTCATCTACGTGCATCAGCAGGCCTTTCATAAACTGATAGGCGGGCTGTACGGTATCGAAACCGGAAAGCGGGATCGCGTTCTGGACGCGGGGATCGTGCGCATCGAAGGTGATGATATTATCGACGCCCATCCGGATCAGTTCCTGGAGTGCGATCGCGCAGTCAAGGGACTCGCGCATCTCTCTTTTGTGCTGGCGTCCTTCATAAAGGTAGGGCATGATCACGGTGATGCGTCTTGCCTTTCCACCGACTGCAGCTATAGCGCGCTTGAGATTCTGAAAATGATCGTCCGGAGACATATGGTTCTGCTGGCCGAAGAGCTTGTATGTCATGCTGTAATTGACGACGTCGACCAGGAAATACAGATCCATGCCGCGCACCGACTGCTTCATGACACCCTTTCCTTCACCGGTCCCGAAACGGGGAAGATCGCAGTCGATGATGTAGGTAGGGCGCTGGTAACCGGCAAAGGCGAGACTGCTCTTGTGCTCGCTTTCCCTTTCCGCTCTCCAGCGGGTCAGGTATTCATCGATCTCCCGGCCCATTTCCTGGCATCCTTTTAACGGGATCAGGCCCAAACTTCCGGCAGGGATCGACTCCAGACTGCGTTTGTCACTTCGTCTTGTTATTGGCTCCATTATTCCTCACTTTCTTGATGATCCTGATGTCAGGACCTGTCAGCTTGCATGCTGTATATCCGCTTATGATCCGCGAACAGACCCGGTCCGAATACCGGTTGCGCAGATCTTCAAGTGACAGATTAGTAGAAATGATCGTTGATCTTCTGCGAAGATGCCGCTCATTAATAATGGAGAACAGCTGTCCGGAGACAAAACTGCTCGCCAGTTCCGTGCCAAGATCGTCGATGATCAGCAGCTGGACATCAGCGAGATCCTCGGCGAACGTACGGTATTCCTCTTTATTCTGGTAATTAAAAGCCAGGGCAGATAGTTTTTCAAACAGAGCAGCGGCGCTGAAATACAGAACGGAATGCCCGCTCTGGATCAGCTCTTTTGCTGCGCAGATCGACAGAAACGATTTTCCGGTACCGACTGTACCATAGAAATAGAGATTTTCATAGTCCGAATCGAAATTATTTACAAAATTCCATGTGGCCTGCCATGCGCGGCGGAAGCGGTCAAGATCCTCGCCCTGATAAAACTCCGTGGAAAGGACGGAAAAGTTATTTGCCGCCGTCAGTTCCCGAAGATGCGACTGGTCATAAAGAAGACGCACCTCCCTGGCGCGCAGGCACTGGCACTTCTGCCCGTCGATATAACCAGTATCATGGCAGTGCGGGCACGCATAAGTCATCTCCAGGTAATCGGCAGGAAAACCGTGCCCGGTGAGCAGAGCCTCCCTGCGGAGCCGCAGCTGCTCGAGATCCTCCTGGAGCTTTGAGCGGACGTTTACCGCATCCGACTCTTCTCCCAACAGCTCCTGCAGGGACTGCGCCGCGCGGGAGGGCACCGCAGACTCGAGTTCGCGAAATTCAGGGATCCTGGCATAGACCAGGTTCCTGCGGCGCGTCAGCTCGTGCCTGTGCTCGTCCCGGATCCGGGAGTACTCCAACATGATATTATCGTATTGTTCTCTGGATAAGGCCATAATTAACGAAGGATCTGTTCTTCTATCTCGGCAAAGTTATAGTCGTGCTGTTCAATTTTGTTGAAGCTGTTGCTGACCTTTCCGGAAGGCGCCCGCTTCTTTTTGCGTGTGGAATAGACGGCTTTCTGAGCCTGTCCTGCTGTTGTGATCCCCTGTTCGGCCCAGTTCAGGGCTACTTTTTCAATATAGCGGAAATCTTTCTTGCCGAGACCGACACAGTAGGCCACAAGGTAATCCACAAGTTCATCTGAAAAATGCAGCTGGTCTGTCATATAGCAGATCGACTGGATCTCGGAAGGAGAGAGGGGCTTGCCGATATACTGTTCTACAATGAACAGAAGCTCGCGCTTGCGCACCATATCCTCCGAGCTGCAGACGGGCCTGGAAACTTTCTTTTTCGGAGGAGCGGAAGGTTCCTCCTCAGGCCCGGATTCGAGGGACTGCTCCGTTTCCGAAGCAGCAGCAGGCTCCAGCTTGGGCAGAATCGAAATGACGTGGCTCTCATTTGCAGCCTCCTGCCTGTGCAGCTCGCACAGATGGATGCTGGAAAGAGTGCCGTGCGCATCTGTTTCCAGCACAAGAAGGCCTTTTTTCTCCCAGTATTTCAGAGACCGAAGGACTTCCCGTTCCGTATGATTAAAAAGATCCGCCATCTCGCTGATGCTGGTCGTAAGACCGGCGCTCATCTGCCGCACAAGATACAGATAGATCTTGATCTGGGCGTCGTTGGCGTCCTTCATATATTCATCGATAAACAGATTCGAGATCAGAGTCGAATCTGCCTTTGCTTCGTTGTAAATGGCAAAAGCTCCCATATCATTCCCCGTTAACATGTTCTCCTATCCGTTTTTTCAGGACAATCGAGAGTATATCATAAACTCTTCCTCTCCCGAAATGGTAAAAGTGCCAAGAAAACCGGAGGCAAAAATCCGGGACGGAAAACCGTTGGAAAAGGGGAATTTGCGAAAATTGTGGATAAGTCCGTTTTATGTTGAAAACGGGCAGCAGGATATCCACATTCCGGAAGGCCCATCCGAAGGTGAAAACCGGGGATAACCGGGCTCTCAGCTGCCGGAACTGAGCAGATGATCCCCGATTTCATAAACATTTCCGGCGCCCATGGTTATCAACAGATCATCCTCTTGGCAATTTTTACGAATGTAATTTTCGATTTCTTCAAACGAGGGCAGGTAAAGAGCGCTGCCGCCCGTCTCATTGATGCGGTCTGCGAGCATCCTGGAGCTGACGCCTAAAGTGTCTGTCTCCCGGGCTGCGTAAATATCAGCCAGGATACACAGATCCGCCGCGCTGAGGGCATGGGCAAACTCATCAAAGAGCGACTTTGTCCGGCTGTATGTGTGCGGCTGGAAAACGCAGACGACACGTTTATGGCCGGTAGCTTTTGCACTGCGCAGGGTCGCGGCGATCTCCGTCGGATGATGAGCGTAGTCATCCAGGATCGTTATGCCGCCAATCTTTCCTTTGAGCTGGAAGCGCCGGTCCGTGCCGGTGAAACGCTCAAGAGCGCTGTCGACGTGCGCCGCAGGGATCTCCAGCAGATCTGCTGCCGCAGCAGCTGCCAGGGAGTTGAATACATTGTGCTCTCCTGTCACGCCGAGGCGGACATGGCGCCGCAGCACGGTTCCGTCCTCAAGACGCCTGCAGAGGAGAAAATCGGGGTGAGCACCGCCGTCAAAACGGATGTCTTCTGCCCAGTAATCACAGGACGGGTCTCTTCCGTATGTGATCACCTTGCAGGAAAGGCCTTCCGTGATCTCCTGCAGGTCAGGTATGTCCGCATTGATGATCAGTGCCCCGTCTGCCGGCGTGAGCTGTGCGAATTTGCGGAACGAATTCCTGATATCATTCAGATCCTTAAAGAAATCCAGATGATCGGCATCGATGTTCAGGATGATGCTGATCCTGGGATAGAAGGAAAGGAAACTGTTGGTGTACTCACAGGCCTCGGCGACAAAATAGCCGGAGCCGCCCACGCGGACGTTTCCGCCTATGCTCGGCAGGTTTCCGCCGATGGAAAGGGTCGGGTCTGTATCCGCGTCGAGCAGGATCTCGGAGATCATGGACGTCGTCGTCGTTTTGCCGTGCGTTCCGCTGACGGCTACGGGCATGGAGTAGTTCTTCATGATCTGGCCGAGCAGTTCCGCCCTCGTGAGGGAGGGAATATTCAGCTCGGAAGTCCTGATATACTCGGGATTATCCGGATGGATCGCGCTGGTAAAGACCACAAGATCGATATCGGGAGTTATGTTCTCGGAGCGCTGCCCGATCAGGACACGCACACCTCCCTGCGACAGTTTGTCTGTGATGGAAGATTCAGCCCGGTCAGAACCGGATACGGTAAAGCCGCGGCTCTTGAGGATCTCAGCGAGCCCGCTCATGGAAATGCCTCCGATGCCGCAGAAAAAGACATGCACCGGATGCTGGAAATCAATTTGATACATAATCGTATTAGCCTCCAAAGCTTAGGTATAAAATACACGTACATCATAATGCAATTTGCCCCAAATTCCAAGATGGTAAGAACAAATCGGCCAGCCGGCAGACGGATCCGGGAACGGCTTCCATACTCTGTGCATTTTTATAAGAAGAAACAGATATCTTTTCCCAGCACATTTAAATATGTACAAAAAACGTTTCAAGGAGCCTTATTCTTTGTAGAATATGGCAATACATCTTGATAAGAAGCGGTTCCTTTCAAAAGATTGGTGTGCTATAATGAGGTTCAATGGAGGGTAGTGTTATGGTCAAAAAGGAAATGATAGCGATGCTGCTTGCGGGCGGCCAGGGCAGCAGGCTCGGTATCCTTACGTCAAAGATGGCAAAACCTGCTGTCTCGTTCGGCGGCAAATACCGGATCATTGATTTCCCGCTGAGCAACTGCATTAATTCAGGTGTGGATACCGTCGGCGTGCTGACTCAGTATATGCCGCTGCGACTGAATACGCATATCGGGATCGGGATCCCGTGGGATCTGGACCGCCTGATCGGCGGAGTAACTGTCCTGCCTCCGTATGAGAAGATCGAGGGAACGGAGTGGTATACCGGGACGGCCAATGCTATTTACCAGAACCTCAGCTTTATGGAGTCCTATAACCCGGATTACGTTCTCATCCTGTCCGGCGACCATATTTACAAGATGGACTATGAGTCCATGCTGGAGTTCCATAAGGATAACAACGCTGACGTCACGATCGCAGTTATGCCGGTGCCCATGGAAGAGGCGAAGCGCTTCGGAATCATGATCACCGATGAGAACAAGCAGATCGTGGATTTCGAGGAAAAACCGGAGCATCCCCGCAGCAATCTTGCCTCTATGGGAATTTACATATTCTCCTGGAAGGCACTCAAGGAAGCGCTGACAGTAAATGCGCAGCAGCCGGGGCTTGACTTTGGCAAGCATGTTATACCATACTGTAAGGACCGCGGTGAGCGGCTGTTTGCGTATGAGTTCAACGGCTACTGGAAGGATGTCGGAACACTGACGTCCTACTGGGAAGCGAACATGCAGCTGATCGATATCGTGCCTGAGTTCAACCTGTATGAGGAATACTGGAAGATCTATACAAATGTAGCAGCACTTCCTCCGCAGTACTACGGACCGAACTCCCAGGTGGAGCGCTCGATCGTCGGCGAGGGGAGCGAGATCTACGGCAAGGTATTCAATTCCGTCATCGGCTCCAACGTCATGATCGGAGAGAATACGGTCATCCGGGATTCGATCATCATGAACGACGCCTCCATAGGCGGCGGGGCATTTCTGGAGAAGACGATCGTGGCAGAGCGGGCCAGCATTGGCGACGGGGCCAGGATCGGAGAGGGAGAACTGATCCCCAATGAAACAGCGCCGCATATTTACACAGACGGACTGGTAGTTATCGCTGAGGACAGCGAGATCCCCAAATTCGTCTCTATCGGCAGGAACGTTATGGTCTGCGGAAAAACCGTCAAAGAAGACTATCCGAACGGCAGACTTGAGAGCGGCAGAACGCTGAACAGGGAGGACGGGATATCATGAGAGCGATTGGCATTATTTTAGCCGGCGGCAGAAGCAACCGGATGAAGGAACTCTCCAGAAAGAGAGCAGTATGTGCAATGCCGATCGCGGGAGCTTTCCGCAGTATTGACTTTGCACTGAGCAATATGGAGTTTTCCCGTGTCCAGAAGGTAGCAGTCCTGACACAGTTTAATTCCAGAAGCCTGAATGAACACCTGAGCAGTTCGAAATGGTGGGACTTCGGCAGAAAACAGGGAGGTATGTTCCTCTTTACGCCTTCCTTTACGAACGAAAATAATAATTGGTATCGCGGAACCGCTGATGCTATCGCACAGAACATCAGCTTCCTTAAAACATCGCATGAGCCCTATGTAGTAATTGCATCGGGTGATTGCGTATACAAAATGGACTATAACGAGGTTCTGGAGTATCACGTAGCCAAGAGGGCGGACATTACAGTAGTATGTAAGGACATGCCCGGCGAGGTCAGCGTGGACCGTTACGGGACCATCGGGATGGACGAAGACGGCAGAATCGTGGATTTCGTTGAGAAACCGCTGATCGTCAATTCGAACATCATATCCTGCGGCATTTACGTGATCAGAAGGAGACTTCTGATCGAGCTGCTCGAGCGGTGCGCGGAAGAGGGTCGGTTTGATTTCGTACAGGATATCCTGATTCGATACAAGGACATTAAGAGAATTTATGGTTACAAACTTGACGGTTACTGGAGAAATATCGCTTCAGTAAATGACTATTTTCAGACAAATATGGATTTCTTAAGGCCCGATGTTCGGCAGTTTTTCTTTAAGGAGTATCCGGAAGTCCATACAAAAGTTGCGGATCTTCCTCCTGCGAAATACAACCAGGGAGTTCACGTAAAAAACAGCCTTCTCTCAAGTGGGTGTATTGTCAACGGGACAATCGAAGATTCGGTTCTTTTCCACCAAGTGTATGTTGGAAACAACTGCGTAATCAGGAATTCACTGATATTGAATGACGTATACATCGGAGATAATACTTACATAGAAAACTGCATCGTGGAAACAGACAGCACAATTCAGGCAAATTCTTATTATAAAGGAGAGAACGGTATTCGAATCATCGTTGAAGAGAAGGGCGAACGCTATAACATTTAGAAATGGAGAGCGTTATGAAAATTACAGATGTTAGAGTACGCAAGATTGCAAAAGTCGGTAAGATGAAAGCAGTCGTATCAATTACTATCGACAACGAGTTTGTGGTACATGACATTAAAGTAATTGAAGGCGAAAAGGGTTTATTTATTGCAATGCCCAGTAAGAAGACGGCGGACGGCGAGTATCGCGATATAGCTCATCCTATTAATTCGGAAACAAGGAGTATGTTGGAAGAAACAATTCTTCAGAAATATCAGGAGAGTCTCCTGCAGGATCCACTTTTTGAGGATGCGATCACTGAGGAAGTAGAGTTTTAACACTACGATTACAAAACTGTGCGAAGCAGAAGAGAGGCGAAAGCCTCTCTTTTCTATTTTCCAATTTGAACTGGTATCCTGCGGAAAAACAATGTATAGTATGATGCTAAGGTCAAAGGCATCATATCATCCTTTGCCCCCAGTATAATATGATTAATGTGAAATGTATGATTATATAGGTATCTGAAATGGAAAATGTATGGCTGGTCACCGGGCTGGGAAATCCCGGAAAACAATATGACGGAACAAGGCACAATGTCGGATTTGAGACTCTCGATGAACTGATCGATACCTGGAAGATCGACGGTCCCACACGGTTTGGAAAATCCATGATCGGAAAGGGCAGAATCGGCAGCGCCAGAGTGATCGCGCAGAAGCCGATGACGTATATGAACCTGTCCGGCGAAGCGGTCAGGGAAGTGGTGGATTACTACAAGATCGACTATCAGACGCACCTGATCGTCATCTCCGATGATATCGACCTGCCGGAGGGGCAGCTGCGCATCAGGGCCAAGGGAAGCCCGGGAGGACATAACGGCCTTAAGAACATCGTGCAGCATCTGGGAGATGGAAACTTTATCAGGATCCGTGTCGGCGTGGGGGCAAAGCCGTCCCCGAATGCGGACCTGGCCAACTATGTGCTGGGACATCCGACGGGAGAAGATAAAAAGATCCTCGTGGAAGCCGAAAAAAAGGCGGCGGATGCGATCGCCTGCATTATCGAACAGGGCGTCGATAAAGCGATGACCCTGTATAATACCAAGCCGGAAAAGACCGGAAAGAAGAAAAAGGAAAGACAGGAATCGGAAAAACAGGAACCGGAAAAGCAGGACCTGGAGAATAAGGTTCAGGAGACACCAGATCCGGAGAAGCCGGAGTCCGGTGAGAAGACCGGGGACACGGAGTAATACATGAAATCGCTGACTTCACCGCTTGCACAGTCGCAGGAATACAACAGGATAAAAGAAATTCTCGCCCAGAACGAGGCTTGCGCTGAAACTGCCGGGGACGGGAGCTTTGCGCCCTCGCCGGCGCCGTCTGTCCTGGCGGATGGATGTCAGCCCTCCCAGAAGCTTCATCTGGTTTATTCACTCAGCAGGGAGCGAGAGCTGGCGGAGAACGCAAGGTTCCGGCTGATCATAACCTATTCGGAGCGCCGCGCCAGAGAGATCCAGCAGGAATATTCCTTCTATGACAGGAACACGACCGTATTCCCGGCAAAGGACCTGATCTTCTATCAGGCGGACCTGCGCAGCAGGGAGATCGAGACGGATCGGATCCGGTGCCTTCGCAGGATCATGGAGGGACGCCCTGCCTCGATCGTGACGACGTTTGCGGCGCTTATGACGCCGCAGATCCCGATCAGCAGGTTAAAGGGGAGCATTCTCAACCTGAAAAAGAGGGATATCATCAGCGAGGAGGACATCGCGGCCCGGCTCGTGGAGATGGGATATGAGAAAAACTACCAGGTAGATTCGCCGGGACAGTTTTCCGTGCGCGGTGACATCATCGATATTTTTGACCTGACAGAGGAGAACCCGTACCGTATTGAGCTCTTCGGAGATGAAATAGACTCGATCCGCTCCTTTGACATCAGCAGCCAGAGAAAGATCCAGCAGCTCGAATCCGTGCGGATCTACCCTGCGACTGAGCTGATCATTTCAAGGGCAAGGCTGGAGGATGGCTTCGAGAGGATCCGGAAAGAGGCGGACCAGGTGTCGGAAAAGCTCAGGCAGGAGCATCATCAGGAGGCGGCCTCCCGTTTAAGGGATGAGATCAGCCAGCTGATCGAGGCGGCAGGAGAGTATGGCGACTACGAAAGGCTGGAGGGCTATATCCATTATTTTTACCCGCAGACGGACAGCCTACTGCAGCTCTTTGATCCAAAGGAGACGATGGTCTTCCTGGATGAGCCGGTGCATATTGAGGAACATGCCGGCGCGGTGGAGACGGAGTTCCGGGAGAGCATGATCAGCCGCTCGGAGAAGGGATATGTACTGCCCGGGCAGATGGAGCTGATCCGCAGCGCGGAGTACGTCCGTGCGCTCCTGCAGAGCTACCGGAAGCTTGGCCTTACGACATTGGCAAATGCAAAGGCCATGGAATTCATGGGGGCATCGGAGAGTATCGCCCTTCATGTCAGGAGCATCGCGCCTTACAACCGCTCTTTTGAGGCCCTCGAAAAAGACCTGAAGACCTACCGTCTCAAAAAGAGCAGGGTCGTCATCATCTCCGCCTCCCGCACAAGAGCAAAAAGACTTGCACAGGACCTGACAGAGCATCAGGTAACGACTTTTTATTCGGAAAATCCGGACAGAGTCCTGGAACCCGGGGAGATCATGACCTACTACGGGAATGTTTCTCACGGATTTGAGTATACGGACCTGAACTTTGCGGTGATCGCGGAGACGGATATTTTCGGCGCGCAGAAAGCCAAAAAGAAAAAGAAAAAATACGAGGGCGAGTCGATCCGCAATTTCGGCGACATGAAAGTCGGCGATTACGTGGTGCATGAGGACCACGGGATCGGAATTTACCGCGGCGTTGAAAAAATAGAGGTCGATCACGTCGCCAAGGACTACATTAAGATCGAATACGGCGGCGGTGGCGTTCTCTACGTGCTGCCGACCGAGCTGAACGTCCTTCAGAAATACTCCGCGGCCGGAGAGGCTAAGCCAAAGCTGAACAAGCTCGGCACCCAGGAATGGAGCAACACCAAAACCAAGGTAAAAAGCGCCGTCGACGAGATCGCACAGGATCTCGTGGATCTCTATGCGCACAGACAGGCGATCCAGGGACACTCCTTTGGCAAGGATACTGTCTGGCAGCGCGAATTTGAGGAGATGTTCCCATTCGAGGAGACGCCCGACCAGCTCATGGCGATCGAGGACACCAAGAAGGACATGGAGAGCACCCGGATCATGGACCGCCTGATCTGCGGAGACGTCGGCTACGGCAAGACGGAGATCGCGATCCGCGCCGCTTTCAAGGCAGTGCAGGACGGGTACCAGGTGGCGGTCCTCGTTCCTACCACGATCCTGGCGCAGCAGCACTACGGGACGTTTACGGAGAGAATGAAAGAATATCCGGTCAATATCGGGCATCTCTCCAGGTTCCGGACGGCTGCGGAGAACAAGAAGACGATCGAAGACCTCAAGGCCGGCCGCGTGGATATCGTCATAGGAACGCACAGGCTGCTTTCAAAAGACGTCAGTTTCAAGAAGCTGGGCCTTCTTATCGTCGATGAGGAGCAGAGATTCGGCGTCACCCATAAGGAGAAGATCAAGAAGCTTAAGGAAAACGTCGATGTCCTGACCCTGACCGCTACGCCGATCCCCCGCACGCTCCATATGAGCCTCGTCGGGATCCGGGATATGAGCGTCCTGGAAGAGGCGCCGCAGGACCGCGTCCCGATCCAGACCTACGTCATGGAATATGATGAAGAGATGATCCGCGAAGCGATCCTGAGGGAACTCTCAAGAAAAGGACAGGTCTATTATGTCTATAACCGCGTCAATGATATTGCGGACATGAGCGCCAGGATCCAGAAGATGGTTCCGGAGGCGAGAGTCTCCTTCGCCCACGGGCAGATGAACGAGCAGGAACTGGAGAAGATCATGTTCGATTTCATCCGCGGGGAGATCGACGTGCTGGTCTCCACCACGATCATAGAGACAGGCCTTGATATTTCCAACGTAAATACGATCGTCGTCCATGACGCGGACAGGATGGGATTATCCCAGCTCTACCAGCTGCGAGGACGCGTCGGAAGATCCAACCGCACAGCCTATGCTTTCCTTATGTACAAGAAGGATAAGGTCCTCAAAGAGGTCGCTGAAAAGAGACTTTCCGCGATCCGCGAGTTCACGGATCTGGGGAGCGGCTTCAGGATCGCGATGCGGGACCTCGAGATCCGCGGCGCAGGCAGCGTTCTCGGAAGGGCGCAGCACGGCCATATGTCCGCAGTCGGCTACGACCTGTACTGTAAGCTATTGGATCTCGCTGTCAGAAAAGCCAAGGGAACTGAGACCCATGAGGAGAAAAATGTGGTCGTCCACCTGGAGGCGGATGCCTATATTCCGGAGTCCTATATCGTCAACGAGGTGCAGAAGCTCGATATTTATAAGCGCATCGCGTCGATCAGCAGCGTCGAGGACTGCGATGACGTAAGAGACGAGCTGCGGGACCGCTTCGGAGAGAAGATCCCAGCTCCGGCGCAGAACCTTCTGAGGATCGCGCTGATCCGGGCCACGGCGGCCAGGATCGATATCGACGCCATCGAGGGCGGCGATGGGACAGCCCGCTTTATCATGGATCCCGGCGCCGCGATCAAAGTCGAAAATATTCCGCTCCTTATGCAGAAATACAGGGGACGGCTTGAATTTTCCGCCAAGGGCGCGGCAAAGGGGGAATATAAAGGAAAACCGTATTTCCTTCTGAATCTCAAAACTACCGGCGTCGCGGTGACCGACGAAGAGGAGCTCCTCTCCTCCGTAGAGAACCTTCTCGTAGACATGGCCATGATGCTGCGGTGACCGCGCCGCATTCTTGCCTTGACACATTGGTGCCTGTCCGTTAAACTATTAGACTGATATTGCCCGGAAAGGGTTTTTTTGCATGACCTGAAACGGGTGCAGACAGATGGAACACCGCCGGCAGAGCCGGGGAGAGGTTCCTGCGCGATTGGGCTGACGAGAAAGGCCCAAGGAGGTTTTATGTACAAAAAGGTGAATTCCGACCTGAACTTCGTCGAGCGCGAGACGAACACGCAGAAGTTCTGGGAGGAGAATCAGATCTTTGAGAAGAGCGTCAAGCGCACAGAAGGCGGACCTATGTATATGTTCTACGACGGTCCTCCGACAGCCAACGGCCAGCCGCATATCGGCCACGTTGAGACAAGAGCGATCAAGGATATCATTCCGAGATATCGCACCATGAAGGGATATGAGGTCCCCCGCAAAGCCGGCTGGGACACCCATGGTCTCCCGGTAGAACTCGAAGTCGAGAAGCATATCGGCATCGAGGGAAAGGATGAGATCGAGAAGTACGGGATCGAGCCTTTCATCAAGAAGTGCAAGGAATCCGTCTGGACATATAAGGGAATGTGGGAAGAGTTTTCCGGAAAGGTCGGCTTCTGGGCAGACATGGAAAACCCTTATGTTACCTACTACGATGATTTTATCGAGTCCGAGTGGTGGGCACTCAAGACGATCTGGGACAAAGGCCTCCTTTACAAGGGATTCAAGGTCGTTCCTTACTGCCCGAGCTGCGGAACGCCGCTGTCCTCCCACGAGGTGGCGCAGGGATACAAGACGCTCAAGGAGCGCTCTGCGATCGTCCGCTTTAAGGCAAAGGGCGAGGATGCTTATTTCCTGGCATGGACGACCACGCCCTGGACACTGGCCTCCAATATCGCGCTCTGCGTGAACCCGGATGACACTTACGCCAAGGTCAAGGCCGCAGACGGCAATGTCTATTATCTGGCAGAGGCTCTCCTGGACAGCGTCCTCGGGAGACTGACAGACAACGGCAAGGGCGCCTATGAGGTCCTGCAGACCATGAAGGGCTCCGATCTGGAATACAGAGAGTACGAGCCGCTTTACGAGTGCGCCGCCAAAGCTGTGGAAAAACAGCACAAGAAGGCATTTTTCATCTATTGTGACAGCTATGTCACGATGACAGACGGTACCGGCATCGTCCACATCGCGCCTGCTTTCGGTGAAGACGACGCCCGTGTCGGCAGAAAATATGATGCTCCTTTTGTCCAGATGGTGGATGAACAGGGACGCATGAAAGAAGAGACTCCTTTCGGCGGCATGCGCTGCAAGCCCACGGACAAGGAGATCGCAGAGGGAGCGATCAGCGCGGATCCCGAGGTCCTCAAGGAACTGGACAAGAGGGGCCTGCTCTTTGCTGCGCCTAAATTTGAACATGATTACCCGCACTGCTGGAGATGCAGCACACCCCTGCTCTACTACGCAAGAGAATCCTGGTTTATCAGAATGACCGAGGTCAGGGATGACCTTGTCAGAAACAACAAGGAGATCAACTGGGTGCCCGCATCCATGGGCGAGGGACGTTTCGGAAACTGGCTGGAGAACATCCAGGACTGGGCGATCTCCCGCAACCGCTATTGGGGAACTCCCCTGAACATCTGGGAGTGCCCGGACTGCGGGGAGCAGCTGAGCGTCGGCAGCCGCAAGGAACTGGCAGAGCTCTCCGGAGATCCCGCCAACGAGCAGATCGAGCTCCACAGGCCTTATGTGGACGAGGTCGTCATTCCCTGCCCGCACTGCGGAAAGCCCATGCACAGAGTGCCTGAGGTCATTGACTGCTGGTTCGACTCCGGCGCAATGCCTTACGCGCAGCTCCACTATCCTTTTGAAAATAAGGAACTGTTCGAAAAAGAATTCCCGGCTTCCTTCATCTCAGAGGCAGTTGACCAGACGAGAGGCTGGTTCTACTCCCTGCATGCGGAAGCGACGCTTCTGTTCAACAAGCCGGCTTTCAAAAATGTTATCGTAATGGGTCTCGTCCTGGATAAGGACGGAGAGAAGATGAGCAAATCCAAGGGCAACGCAGTTGATCCCATGGAAGCCCTTAATACCTATGGCGCCGATGCTGTCCGCTGGTATTTTTACACGAACAGCGCTCCCTGGCTGCCGAAGCGCTTCTCCGGTGAGGCCGTTATGGAAGGGCAGAGGAAGTTCCTCGGAACCCTCTGGAATACGTATGCTTTCTACACCCTCTACGCAGAGATCGACCAGTTCGATCCCACTGCTTATGAGCTGGAGTATGACAAGCTTCCCGTTATGGACAAGTGGCTTCTGTCCAGGCTGAACACGATGGTGGACAAGGTCGACAGAAACCTCGACGCCTACAGGATCCCTGAGGCGGCAGCAGTGCTCGAGAGCTTTGTTGACGATATGTCGAACTGGTACGTTCGCCGCGGCAGAGAGCGCTTCTGGGCAAAGGGCATGGAGCAGGACAAGATCAATGCTTACATGACTCTGTACACCGCGCTGAAGACAGCCTGCCTGTGCGCCGCACCTATGGTGCCGTTCATCACGGAAGAGATCTACCAGAACATCGTCCGCAGCGTCGACAAGAATGCGCCTGAGAGCATTCACCTTTGCAGCTATCCTGAGTACCATGCGGAAATGGTCGACAAGGATCTGGAGGCGAACATGGACGAGGTCCTCAAGGTCGTGGTCATGGGCCGCGCCTGCAGGAACACCTCTAACATCAAGAACCGCCAGCCGCTGGCCAAGATGTATGTCCGCGCACCGAAAGCACTGGATGATTTCTATGTGACGATCATCGAGGACGAGCTGAACGTGAAGGATGTTGAGTTCACGGAGGATGTCCGGAGCTTTACGACTTATACGTTTAAGCCCCAGCTGCGCACAGTCGGCCCTAAATATGGCAAGCACCTCGGATCTATTAAGAAGATCCTGGCGGAGCTTGACGGAAATGCGGCGATGGACGAGCTGAACGCAAACGGTGCGATCGTCTTTGAGGCAGACGGAGAAGAGATCCGCCTCGCCCAGGAGGACCTCCTGATCGAGATGAGCCAGAAGGAAGGCTATGTCACGCAGGAAGACAGCAATATTACAGTAGTCATCGACACGAATCTCACGGAAGAACTCAAGGAAGAGGGATTTGTGTACGAGCTGATCAGCAAGATCCAGACCATGCGCAAGGATTCGGGATTCGAAGTTATGGACCGCATTCGTCTCTCCCTCTCCGGGAATGAGCGTCTTGCGCAGATCGCCCTGAAGAACGCGGATATGATCACCTCCAAGGTACTCGCGGAGAAGATCGGGATCGGCGAGACTCTGGCAAATGAGAAACAATGGAACATCAACGGTGAGACAGTAACGATCGGTGTGGAGAAGATCTGACGAACGTCAGATCCTGTCGCCAGCCGCTTTGCAGGCGCCGCCTGTCCGGGACAGGAGGAGCCTGCAAAGATCGAACTAAAAAGACGGCAGTGTATGTGCGAAGCGCCGGAAGGGGCAGGACCCGCCGGGCGCAAAGCGGCAGAAGCTGCTGCAGAAAGGTTTGTATTACATGATGAATAAGTTCCAGTTGAATTTTGACAAGGACCTGTTTAAGAGAAGCGTCGAATACAATATTCGTACGATGTACCGCAGGGAGATCAAAAAGGCTAAGCCCGAGCAGATCTTCCAGGCAGCGGCTTACGCCCTGAAAGACCAGATCGTCGACTGCTGGATGAACACGCAGAAGGCGTTTGACGAGCAGAATCCCAAGACTCTGTACTATCTCTCCATGGAATTCCTGATGGGAAGAGCCTTCGGTAACGACCTCATCAACCTGCAGGCTTTTGAGCCGGTCCAGGAGGCACTCAGGGAACTTGGCTTTGACATTAACAAAATTGAAGACGAAGAGCCCGATCCGGCTCTCGGAAACGGCGGCCTCGGGAGACTGGCAGCATGTTTCCTGGATTCCCTCGCTACCCTGAATTATCCCGCATACGGCTGCGGCATCCGCTATCGCTACGGTATGTTCAAGCAGCAGATCCGCGACGGATATCAGGTGGAGGCACCGGATAACTGGCTCGAGAACGGCAACCCGTTCGAGCTGCGCAGGCCTGAGTACACACAGGAAGTTCACTTCGGCGGCTATGTCAGCTCTTATCCCGGACCGAACGGCAGGACAATGTTCCGCCAGGAAGGCTACAGAGCGGTCAAGGCGATCCCTTATGATATGCCTGTAGTCGGCTACGGCAACGGATTCGTTGACACGCTTCGTATCTGGGACGCGGAGCCGATGGAGAGCTTCCACCTGGATTCCTTTGACAAGGGTGATTACCAGAAGGCTGTCGAGGAAGCAAACCTGGCAAGAACCATCTGCGAAGTCCTTTATCCCTGCGATGACCATGTACAGGGCAAGGAACTGAGACTGAAGCAGCAGTATTTCTTTGTCTCCGCTTCCGTACAGCTGGCGATCCAGAAGTTCCTGTCCAGAAACAAGGACATCCACGACCTTCCCAAGAAGGCTGTCTTCCAGATGAATGACACACATCCGACACTGACCGTGCCGGAGCTGATGCGCATCCTGATGGATGAGTACATGCTGGAGTGGGACGAGGCATGGGACATCGTCACACAGTGCACAGCTTATACAAACCATACGATCATGGCGGAGGCTCTTGAGAAGTGGCCGATCGAACTCTTCTCCAGGCTCCTTCCCCGTATCTACCAGATCGTCGAGGAGATCAACCGCCGCTTTGAGATCAAGATCCATGAAAAATATGATCACGCAGGCGTCAACGTAGCCGAGAAGATCAAGGCTATGGCTGTCATCTATGACGGCCAGGTCAGAATGGCCAACATGGCGATCGTTGCCGGCTTCTCCGTCAACGGCGTCGCAAGACTTCACACCGAGATCCTCAAGAACGAGTCCCTGCACGACTTCTACGAGATGTTCCCGGAGAAGTTCAACAACAAGACAAACGGTATCACACAGAGAAGGTTCCTCGCTCATGCCAACCCGCTTCTTGCGGCCTGGGTCACCGAGCACATCGGAGATGAGTGGATCACAGACCTCTCCCAGATCGCGGAACTCAAGGACTATGCCGACGATAAGAAGGCACAGAAAGAGTTCATGCAAATCAAGTACAAGAACAAGGTCCGCCTTGCCAAGTACATTGAAGAGCATAACGGTATTACCGTCGATCCCAGATCGATCTTTGACGTACAGGTCAAGCGTCTGCACGAGTACAAGCGCCAGCTCCTGAACATCCTGCATGTCATGTATGTTTACAACCAGCTCAAGGCAAATCCTAATATGGATTATCCGAAGCATACATTCATCTTCGGCGCCAAGGCTGCGGCAGGATACAAGACAGCGAAGCTGACGATCAAGCTGATCAACTCCGTCGCAGATGTGATCAATAACGATCCTTCGATCGAGGACAAGATCAAGGTCGTCTTCATCGAGGATTACCGCGTATCTAACGCCGAGCTGATCTTTGCGGCAGCGGATATTTCCGAGCAGATCTCCACAGCCAGTAAGGAAGCTTCCGGCACGGGCTGCATGAAGCTCATGCTCAACGGCGCTGTCACCATCGGAACCATGGACGGCGCGAACGTTGAGATGGCGGAGGAGATGGGCGAAGAGAACATGTTCATCTTCGGACTGTCCTCTCAGGAAGTTATCAACTACGAGAACAACGGCGGATATGATCCGCACGAGATCTTCAACAATGACGGCGACATCCGTCAGGTCATGGTCCAGCTGATCAACGGTACCTACTCTCCGGATGATCCGAACCGCTTCCGTCCTCTGTATGATTCCCTTCTGCAGAGCCACGGCGGCGCTCCTGCCGACAGATATTTCATCCTCAAGGATTTCGCATCCTATGCGGAGGCACAGCGCAGGATCGTAGCTGCCTATGAGGATAAGAAGGCCTGGGCAAAGATGGCGATCCTGAATACCGCCAGCACAGGTAAATTCACTTCCGACAGAACGATCCAGGAATATGTCGATGACATCTGGCATCTGACACCTGTCGATCTGAATGCCAGGAAGAGCAGAAGAAAGAGCAAATAAGATGCGTCGCCGCAGAGGCTGTTATGGTTAAAGCTTCCTGGCAGTATGCATAAGTCATTCAGGGACGTTCTCACTTCATCCTCGGACGCAGCGGTACTAAGGCGTCAAAATACGCCGCCTAAGGACCGGCGCCTCGCAAGACCCTTCATGGACTTATGCATACAACCAGTCAGAAAGGTACAGTAAGGTTTGCGGCGACGAAACACGATTGAATATAAGGCATCGGAGCTTTGGCTCCGATGCCTTTATGGGCACATACAGGTTAGACAAGGAGGAGTGTATGGTAACACTGCATAAAGGCGGCGCGTACTATCTCGGGGATGACAGATTTATTTATGCGGATGCAGCCGACAGGGATGCCGCGCTGGGTGCAGCGGGACTGCAGCTGACACAGGAAGAGGCAAAGGACCGCACGATGGCGTGGCAGATCCTCTCTTCCCACAATATTTCTCAGGATAAAGACCATCTGCAGGTCCGATTTGACAAACTGATCTCGCACGATATCACTTTTGTCGGGATCATTCAGACAGCCAGAGCATCCGGACTGGAGAGATTCCCGATCCCTTATGCCCTGACAAACTGCCACAACTCCCTCTGCGCAGTAGGCGGAACGATCAACGAAGATGACCACATGTTCGGTCTGACATCGGCGCAGAAATACGGCGGGATCTATGTTCCTCCCCATCTGGCAGTCATTCACCAGTATGCAAGAGAGACCATGGCCGAGTGCGGCAAAATGATCCTCGGTTCTGACTCCCACACAAGGTACGGAGCACTGGGAACGATGGCTGTTGGCGAAGGCGGCCCGGAGCTGGTCAAGCAGCTCCTGAAGCAGACCTATGATGTCGCCCGCCCGGAGGTGATCGCTGTCCATCTTAAGGGAACGCCCAGAAGAGGCGTCGGACCGCAGGACGTCGCGATCGCACTGGTCGGTGCTGTTTTTGCCAACGGATTTGTAAAGAACAAGGTCCTGGAATTCGTCGGCTCCGGTATCCGCGGACTTTCCAACGATTTCCGTATCGGTATCGATGTCATGACGACAGAGACGACCTGCCTCTCCTCCATCTGGGAGACAGATGAGACGACCAGGCAGTGGTATGAGATCCATCAGCGTCCAGAGGGCTATAAACAGCTGACACCGGGAGCCGGAGCTTATTACGACGGCGTCGTGGAGATCGATCTGTCCGCAATGCTGCCGATGATCGCTATGCCGTTCCATCCGAGCATGGCCTATACCATCGAGGACGTAAACAGGAACCTTCCGGATGTGCTGCATGAGGTGGAAGAGAGAGCAAAGGTCTCCTTCGGCGAAAATGTTGAGTGCCATCTGCAGGAGAAGATCCGCGATGGACGCCTTCTTGTTGACCAGGGAATCATCGCAGGATGCGCAGGCGGCGGATTTGAAAATATTTGTGAGGCCGCCGGGATCCTGAGCGGTTCTGATATCGGAAATGACAGATTTACCCTGAGCGTCTATCCGGCTTCCCAGCCTGTCTACATCGAACTGATGAGAAACGGCTGCGCGGCGCAGCTGATGGAGGCAGGTGCCATCATGAAGACGGCATTCTGCGGCCCCTGCTTTGGCGCGGGAGATACTCCGGCAAACAACGCATTCTCCATCCGCCACTCAACGAGAAACTTCCCCAACCGCGAAGGCTCGAAGCCGCAGAACGGCCAGATCAGCTATGTCGCCCTCATGGATGCGAGGAGCATCGCGGCGACGGCAGCGGCCAAGGGTTACCTGACGCCTGCTACCGACCTGGACAAGGATATTCCTGTCTACGAATATCACTATGATCCGGCGATCTATGAGAGAAGAGTATTTGATTCCAAGGGAAAAGCAGATCCCGATGTTGAGGTCCAGCTGGGACCCAATATCAAGGACTGGCCGAAGATGCCGGCCCTGACACAGGACCTGTTCCTCAAGGTGGTCGCGGAGATCCACGACCCCGTGACGACCACGGATGAACTGATTCCTTCCGGTGAGACAAGCTCTTACCGCTCCAATCCGGAGGGACTTGCACAGTTCGCCCTCTCCAGAAAGGCACCTGATTATGTAGGGCTTGCCAAGGAAGTCCGAGAGGCGCAGCAGGCGCTGATGAACGGCGGATGCGCTGGCAAGGCGCTGCCGGAGCTGGCACCTGTCGTCCATCACGTCAAGGCAATGCCGGAGTTCTCCGGAGTCAGCCATGAGACATTCGGAGTCGGGTCGACCATCTTTGCCGTAAAACCCGGCGACGGCTCCGCAAGAGAACAGGCAGCTTCCTGCCAGAAGGTCCTCGGCGGCTGGGCGAACATCGCCAATGAATATGCGACCAAGCGCTATCGCTCCAACCTGATCAACTGGGGCATGCTGCCGTTTATCATTCCGGAAGGCGAGCTTCCGTTTGAAAAGGGTGACTGGCTGTTCCTTCCCGGCATCCGCAAGGCAGTAGAAGAGAAGGCGAAGACCTTCAGGGCCTTTGTGGTGCGCCCGGATGCGGCGCAGTCCATGGTCCCGTTCGAGCTTACGATCGGAGACCTGACTGACGAGGAGAGAAGGATCATCCTGGACGGGTGCCTGATCAACTATAACAGAGAAAAAGCGGCACAATAACCGGCGCTGCGGAGCGTCTCAAATTCCGATTCGGGAGAATCGCATCCTACGGGTGCTTCATCGCGAAATTCTCCCGCGGGATGCCTTCGCTAACGCTTCGGCATGGAGAATATTATGAAAATAGTTGTATTGTGCGGTGGACTTAGCACCGAGAGAAATATATCGCTGATTTCCGGGACCAAGATCTGCGGGGCCCTTCGCAGCCGCGGACATCAGGCGGTCCTGGTGGACCTGTACCTCGGTCTTGAGGATATGGAAGAGGAGTTCCAGGCGGACCCGGCAAAGCTTTTTGAGGAGCTGCCGCCGCTCAAGCCTGTCGTGTTTGACGGACAGACTCCGGATCTGGAGGCCGTCAAAGCTTCCAGAAAATTAAAGAGTAAGGCGCTGTTCGGCACCGGAGTCCTGAAGATCTGCCAGGCGGCGGATGTCGTCTTTATGGGACTGCACGGAATGAACGGTGAGGACGGAAGAGTGCAGGCGACCTTTGAGGTGCTGGGCATCCCCTTTACCGGCTCCGGATATCTGGGCGCAGGCATGACGATGGACAAGCTGATCACCAAGCAGCTCGTCAATAACGAATTAAGAGCTATCGGCTGCCATGTACCCGAGTGGAGATCCTATCACGATGTCCGCGAAGAACAGATCCCCAGGATCATCGAGAAGGTAAAGACGAAGGTCCCGTGTGTCGTAAAGACTCCGACCGGCGGTTCTTCCGTAGGCGTTGTGATCGTCCGCGAGGAATCGGAAGTGGAAGGAGCTGTCCGCGAGTGCCTCCGCTACGGAAATGACCTTCTGATCGAGCAGTTCATCGAAGGCCGCGAGTTTACCTGCGCGGTATTAAGAGACAGAGCACTGCCTTCCGTCGAGATCGCGCCTAAGACGCGTTTTTACGATTATTCCAACAAATATGTGGCAGGCGCAACGGAAGAGATCTGCCCCGGCAGATGCACGCCGGAAGTGGAAAAGCTGATGGGAGAGGCTGCGCTTCTCGTTCACAAATACATGAAGCTGGCCACTTATTCCCGCTGCGATTTTATTATTGACGCGAAAGACCAGGTATGGTTCCTGGAGATCAACACGCTTCCGGGAATGACGCCTACGTCCCTGGTTCCCCAGGAGGCAGCGGCTGTCGGCATTTCCTATGAGGAGCTCTGCGAGATCATCGCGCAGGACGGCATCCGGATGAACCGATGGTAAGAGATATGGAAACTATTCAGGCAGCCCGAAGCATTTACTGCTGAGGGCGTACCATTACGAAAATGAGCCATGGCGGCTGGCCTTTTTCGACAGAAAAACTTCATTGCCAGCCGCCAGTAACTGTTCGTGTTCAGCGAACATGAACAGTTACGAGTTTTGTGAGAAAGGCGTGAGGCTATGGAAGCAATCAGGCTTGCAGAATTGGCACAGGCGGTCGGCGGGGTCCTCTTGGGGGACTGCAGGGATCCGGAGATCCTGATCACCGGTGCGACGTCGGACAACCGGAAGACGGCGCCGGGAGATGTGTTCTTTGCCTATATCGGTGAAAATACAGACGGCCACAAATACGTGAAGGCGGCTCTCGAGGCCGGAGCGGCGGGATGCGTGATCTCCAAAGATCCGGGAGAGTATGTGCCCGGGAAATTCTATGTACTGGTGGAAGATACGATTCTGGCTGCGGGAGATCTGGCGCGCTATTATCGCGCCGGATTCGATATCCCGGTCATCGCCGTAACGGGCAGTGTGGGGAAAACGACGACAAAAGATATGATCGCCGCAGTCCTCTCACGCAAATTCAACGTCCTGAAAACGGAAGGGAACTTCAATAATAATATCGGTCTTCCCAGAACGCTTCTCAGGATCGACAGCAAAACAGAGATCGCCGTCGTTGAGATGGGAATGAACCATCTGGGAGAGATCTCCTACCTGACAGGGATCGGGCGCCCTACGGCAGCCGTGATCACCAACATCGGCGAAGCCCATATCGGAAATCTCGGCAGCAAAGAGAATATTTTTAAAGCCAAATGCGAGATCTTTGAAGGGTTGAGAGAGGGCGGACTGGCCGTCCTGAACGGGGATGACGAGTTCCTGGTAAGGCTCCGGGAAGATCCTGAAATGCTGCAGAAATGTGAACTTGCGTATGTCGGGGAGGCAGAGGATGCGGATTACCGCGCTCTCGATCTTCGCCAGGAGAAAGAGGATGAGACCGTCTTCACGGCAGTGACTCCCGAAAACGGCAGCTATCAGGTACGCGTGCCGGCCGTCGGACAGCACTTTATTTATCCTGTGCTGACAGCCTGCGCACTGGGCACTTATTTCGGCATGACGCCGCAGGAGATCCAGGAGGGAATTCAGCAGTATATTCCCACAAAAATGCGCATGGAGATGATCCATTGCGACGGAAATATCCTGATCTATAACGATACGTACAACGCGAATCCGCAGTCCATGAAAGCTGGTCTGCAGATCCTCTCAAAAGCAGCGGACAGGAAGAAGGTCGCCGTTCTCGGCGATATGTTTGAGCTGGGAGAGGCTTCCGAGCGGCTTCACCGGGAGGTCGGAGCCTGTGCGGCGCAGATGGGGCTGGATGCCCTGGTAGCTGTCGGCGAGGCCTGTGCCTTTATGGCCGATGAGGCGGTTAAAGGCGGCATGAAGAACGTCTTTGCCTGCGGCACAAAGGAAGAGGCGAAAAAGGTCTTAAAGGACCTGATCGCTCCTGACACGGCTTTCCTGTGCAAGGCGAGCCGCGGAATGGCGCTGGAGGAGCTGGCGGCATTTATCAGGGAAAACGCATAAGAAAATAAAGGAGGGGCATGTGGCAGCGGCAGGATCCGCTCTCACATGCCCCTTTTCAAGATTGCACTTTTTGATGTATTCCCCGGCAAAGCCTTCTCTCCGTTGGAAGATCCGCAGTTCGCAGGCAAGGCTGAGTCTTGCCGCTGCTGATCACAGGATGATCTTTCCGCCGCAGATGGTGTGCCGGATCACGCCGGGCATCGTCTGCCCTATAAAGGGTGAATTGGAGGAACGGGAGGCAAAGGTCTCTCCGACGGTCCACTCGGCAGCAGGATCGAACAGGCAAAGGTCCGCAGGACCTCCCTCGAAGATCCTTCCGGCCGGGAGAGAATAATAATCGGCAGGATTTGTGCTCATGCGCCGCAGCAGTTCCATCATGGTGAGATATCCGGGGTTTACCAGTTCCCGGATCCCAAGGGAGAGGGCAGTTTCCAGGCCGATCATTCCGCTCGGAGCCTTCCACAGCGGCTGGACCGATTTTTCCTCTTTTGTATGAGGCGCATGATCGGTCGCTATGATATCGATCGTACCGTCCGCGAGACCTTCGATGATCGAAAGGCGGTCTTTCTCCGTGCGGATCGGAGGGTTGACCTTGGCAAGAGAGCCTCTTTCGATGACAGCTTCCTCTGTC
Source organism: Lachnospiraceae bacterium (assembly GCA_017449745.1). GTDB lineage: Bacteria > Bacillota > Clostridia > Lachnospirales > Lachnospiraceae > CAG-791. Next base: position 361 of record JAFTFD010000345.1, on the reverse strand, counting down.
AGGGAGAAATGATGCGGCGTTGCCTCCGCTGTAATGCGGGGATTTCTCTTTTTGGCCTCCCGTACGAGAGCTACGCCTTCCGCGGTGCTGATATGCTGGATGCACAGTGCGGCGTCCGTCTCCACCGCGATCTTAAGATCCCTCTCGATCATGCTGATTTCCGCCTCTCTCGCGGAGCCCCGGATCCCGAGGTGTTCAGCGGCCGGGCCGCCTGCATGGATCCCGTTTTCCGAGATATAGGCAGGATCTTCCTCATGGAGACTGACAGGCATATTAAGGGAGGCAGCTTTCTTAAGGGCACTGCGCAGCAGGTCCTCATTCAGCACGGGAACGCCGTCATCCGTGAAGACACGGGCGCCAT
>JAFTFD010000344.1 GCA_017449745.1 Lachnospiraceae bacterium | reverse complement strand
ATAATTGTGGATATCTTGGAATAAGTGGATATGAATATCCGGAATCCTACTGTACGGTCGGCGTACAGGAGGACGATCCGAAATTCGACGAAGACAAGGACGGATGTGGATGCAGATATCATGCCAGGACGCTTGCAAAAATGAAGCGCGAGAACGAACATGCGGAGTATCTGCATTATCTTGGATACTCGGATTATTCGCTTATGCCTACGATGGAATACACAGAAGAAAATAAGGGGATACTGGAAAAGCACAGGGAACTCGTAAGACATGCTCTTGGCATGGATAACCGCAGAACGTATGTGAGACACGGAAAGAGATTTTATAGGCCATACCGAAATTATTTCTTTACGCACGAAAAAACAGTTGACTATCCGTATTGGGAGCGGTTGGTGAAAGCGGGGCTTGCTGAAAAAGAGGAACGTCCAAAAGGTGTGAATTTCTTTGTGACACGTTCCGGCATGGACTGGCTCGGGCAACATGATGGAGTGCATATCTACGATGAGGAGGAATAGGATGAAAGAGATCTGCAAAAACTGTGAGAACTGCAAACCATCGTATAAGAAATACACCTGCGACGTGACAAAGAAGCGTACGAAGCTGACAGACACATGCGATGATTGGAGGGAGAAGCGGAAATGACAAAGGAACAGATAATCAAAGGTGCTATCGCATTGATAAATCATATAGCAGAGGAGAGGGGGCTCACAGTAGAAGATAGAGGAACAGGCCATGCGTTTGACAACAGCTTTTGGAACTTTACAGATAACAGTCAGATTCCGACTATTGTTGCCGGTGACAATGCTTTCAGTATCGAGTTGAGACCGTTTTGGTCATCTCCGGAGATTGACGTAAGAAGAAATGCTGATGACGGTGAAGAACTGCTGATTTTCAATTTCTCGGATTCAGTAAAGATAGATGGGAAATATCAGCATACCGAGGATTGGCATGTGCACGAGGTAAGAGTTGATGCCAGATGGGATTATAAAGCGTGCATTGAAGAAGTGTATGAGATGATTGATTTTGTAATCCGAGAAGGCACGCGCCAGGAAGAAGGTGAGACAGTTGCTTGTTGAACGGATCGGAGAGCCTGCAGCATTGGAACTGCTGGCAGAGGAATGTACGGAGTTGGCCCATGCCGCATTGAAACTGGCCAGAGCGGAGCGGGGTGAAAACCCCACTCCGACGAAACTGGAGGATTGCTATGCAGCCGTGATCGAGGAATGGGCAGATGTCATAATCTGCATGGGAGAGCTGGCGGATCGAGATTGGAATAACAGTGATGAATTCGATCGGATCTATGAGGAGAAACTGGAAAGGATGCGTAAGCGCCTGGAACAGGCAGGAGAGGGGAAAGAATGAGGAAACTGAGATTTATCCGAAGAGCCGATGGAATGAGAGTGGAGCAGGCAACCATACATGGTGGCACGGGAGAGGTGGAAATCAGCGGATGGACCGGATCTGTAATATGGGGAGCTGATGAAGATGGATGGGAACACGTTTCCGTCTGTCCATATAACCATGACATCACACCATCGTGGGATGATATGTGCCGGCTGAAGGACATTTTCTTTGAAGATGAGGAAGTGGTATTGCAGTTTCATCCGAGAAAAAGCCAGTATGTGAATATCATGAACAACTGCCTGCATCTTTGGAGACCGAAGGATGTAGATCTTCTGAGCAAACTGGAGGCGAGAGCATTATGAGGATGATCAGCTTGGAATCAGCGATTGAAGAGATTGCTGCGTATGCAAAGAGACTAAAAGAAGAGAAATATCATGCTGGGGCAAAGGTAATAAGAGAATGCCACAGGATTTTGACAAGCTTGCCGTCGATCGAGCGAGGCAGCTGCCCGACCTGCGCAAGATGTTCTGACAACGGTGGTTTCTATGATGACGGCCGTACACGCTGCCCGATTGAGGAACACTATGCATTACCGAAGGATGGCTCCTGCCATTTATGGGAGCCCTGCAAAGCAAAGGAGGAGAAATGAACAAAGTAATATTGATGGGAAGACTGACCCGGGATCCGGAAGTGAGATATAGCCAAAGCGATCCCTCCACAGCGGTTGCCAGATATACCCTGGCCGTGGACAGGAGATTTAAGAGACAGGAGGAAGAAGGGCAGACTGCTGACTTTATTGGATGCGTTGCATTTGGAAAAGCTGCAGAGTTTGCCGAGAAGTATCTGAGACAGGGAACTAAGATTGCTGTAACCGGGAGAATCCAGACCGGGAGCTATACCAATCGAGACGGCCAGAAAGTTTACACTACCGATGTAGTCATTGAAGAGCAGGAGTTTGCAGAAAGCAAATCCTCCAATGATCAGCATTCTGGCCAGGCAACGTATCAGACGCAGACACAGCAGACGGGCAGTGATGGTTTTATGCCGATGCCGGATGATTTGGATGAGGATCTGCCGTTCAACTAAGTGAAAGGATAGCATTATGAATGAACTGATCGAGCGGAAGAATGTAAAAGCCAGGAAACAGTACACATGTGATTACTGCGGAGAAATCATAAAAAAGGGGGAGGTGCATGACTGGCAGAAGAATATTTATGATGGATCTTTCTATGAATGGCGTTGCCACCTGAGCTGTGCCAGGGTGGCATCGGCCATCTGGGAGTACGTGGATCCGGACGAAGGAATGAGCGATCAGGATTTTATGGACGGATGTCAGGAAGTCTGCCAGAGGTTTATATGCCCGGACTGCCCGCATTGGGTCAAAGAATACGAAGGGTGTGACAACGACGAGTCTTACTGTATCGACAGGATGGATGAGTTTTTCCAGAAGTATGAATTGTACTGTGCCGGCAGGCAAGGGTATGCACACATCTACAAATGCAGGGAGAAGACACCAAAGGAGGAATCAGAGTATGAACCCGGAACAGGCTTTGAAGATTATTGATGGCATAGAGGAAGTGCGAGGGAACCTTCCGGAGGATGGCCTGCTGGTGGAGGAAGCACTTATAGATGCGAAAGGTGCTCTGAAAAAGCAGATACCAGAAACACCCGTATGGGGATACATGTTTTCAGACTGGATCCGTGACAGAATGAAGAAAGCAGGAAAAGGAGCAATAGCTGATAAGCAGACATATTGCTGCCCATCCTGCAAAAAGAGCCTTGGACAGTCAGTCTTTGTGAAAGCGACACATGGAATGATATATGGGGATCCATTTTGTAAATACTGCGGGCAGCATATTTCGTGGGAGAATATTTCCGGGGGAGGCGCGGAATGAAATTGGCAATACTTGTGATGAAGTATCCGCCATCATGCGGATCATGCGACATCGAACATATGGAAGAAAACTATTATGGCGATGTACTCAGCCATGATTGCCCATTCATTTACAAGGGCTATACTGACTCCTTCCGGTTAATGAAGCGACATCCAGAATGCCCGCTGCGGGAATTCCCTGGCCTGAGGATTGTAAATCCGGAATTGGATAAGAAACGAAAGCTGTTTTTTGAGCAGTATGTCAACGGTTGGAATGATTGCGTCGCTGAGATATTGGGAAACATGGGAGAGAAAGAATGTATGGCCGATGTAGAAAATGTGGAAGGAAGCTCATCGACCCCCTCAGCAGGGAGCGGGGATTCGGGCCAGACTGCTGGGCAGAAATAGCATCCCGCGCAGAGGCCGTGACAGCCTCTGCAGAGGATGAACCGCTCCCGGGCCAGATAAATCTATTCGACTATATGGAAAACGCCGAGAAAGGGGATGCTGAGCGATGGAGGACAGATGTGTGATGTGTGGAGAATATGTTGTTGAGGGATTTCAAGTATGCCCGATTTGCCAGAAGAGGTACTCGGAGCCGCCGGCATTGTCCAGGAACCATCTGGGAATGAGCATTTGCCCGGATTGCGGAACAGACGAAGCGCTTGAAGCTGCGAGGCCGATGATCGGCGGTAACCTTACTGATGCGGGATGGGCTGAACTGAAGGCAGAAATTATTGAAAAGACGCACCGGAGGCAGTAGAATACATGATGTGGGGAAAACAGCCTGTCAGTGGTTCCAGGCTCAGCAGAATGATTATGCAGGGGTGGCGATAAGATGGGGGAGAAAAACAATAAAACACGGCTTCTCCGGGTACTGTTCAGAAAGTACAGGGTCATCCGGCAGACGTGTGATGAACAGATACTGGAACGGTACCGGCAGGAAGAAGAGTATTATGAGAGCTTTGAATGGTTCGCCAGGTTGATGGAAGGTAAGGATCCGGACAGGTTGATCGAGGACCTGCAGCAGACAACTGACAGGACAGAGAGGATCATCGCACATATCGAACGGACAGTTGAAGAATATGGTTCAGAAGCCAGGCAGGAGGACATAAAAAGCTGGAGAGGATATGACGCTCTGTACTCCAAGTATTTTTCCACTTCATTTTCCACTCCGAAAGAGATCTCAAAAAAGTTTGGCGTGAAAAAATCGGTCATCTATAAGGACCTCAGACATGCGGAAACCCGCTTAATTACAATGCTTTTCGAAGGTTCACCTTCGGGAGAGCCTTCTTCTGAAGGTGAGAATAACAAATATTGCGATTGATATTGACCGGAAAAACGAAATCTGTTAGTATAAAATCGCAAAAATTATATCGTAAGCCATGGGCCATCGGAGAAATCCGGTGGCTTTTTCCATTCATTCCGGGAAAGGAGAGGACAGATAAAAAACGGACGGGATTGTTCCTTCAGACAAATGACCGAATCCAAAGGAGAAGAAAATGAATGGAATAGCGATACTGGCTGTCTATGCAGCCATCATGATCACAATTACATTGCTGTTTACAAAGCAGGGAACCAGCGCTGAGAATTTCCATGTCGGGAAGCGGAACATGGGAGTGATCAGCTCGGCCATGAGCATAGCAGCTACATGGATCTGGGCACCTGCTTTATTTACCTCGGCAGAGAAAGCGTATACGAATGGCATTGCCGGGCTGTTCTGGTTTCTTGTGCCGAACGTTTTGTGCCTGATATTCTTCATTCCGTTCGCAAAAGCTGTACGGGAGCGGATGCCGGACGGGATAACCTTATCGGGTTTCATGGGTCAGACCTATAAAAGCAGGGCGGTCAGGAGAGTGTACCTGTTTCAACTATCCTCCTTGACTATATTATCAACTGCTGTGCAGCTTCTTGCCGGCGGACGCATCCTGAGCAGTGCCACCGGCATCAATTTTACTGTTCTGACCATCCTGCTGGCTCTGACCGCTTTTGCCTATTCGCAGTTTTCCGGGATCAGGGCATCCATATTGACGGACGTTATCCAGATGATATTCATTCTGGCTGCCTGCCTGATTTTTGTTCCTTGGGCTTTGAGGATGCCCGGAGGAGCAGACAGTCTCTTGAATGGTCTTGGGGGCACATCAGGAAATTACCGTCACCTTTTCGACAAGAACGGGATAGAAGTCCTGCTGGCCTTCGGACTTCCGACGGCAATAGGTCTGATCTCCGGGCCATTTGGGGACCAGTGCTTTTGGCAGCGGGCGTTCTGCATTGACCGCAGAAAGATAGGGAGGGCGTTCTTCCTCGGCGCCCTGTTATTCGGGATCGTTCCGCTTGGAATGGGAATCCTCGGATTTATCGCTGCCGGCTCCGGAGCCCAGATCAACAATACGGGGATCGTGAATTTTGAACTGATCCGACAGTTGTTCCCGGCATGGGTGACCATACCGTTTTTATATATGCTTGTGTCCGGTCTGCTGTCCACTGTTGACAGCAATCTGTGTGCAGCTGCATCACTCACTACAGACCTGGAAGCCGTGAAAACCATGGATGACAGATCGCAGATGAAGGTCTCACGCGGAACGATGATCGCATTGCTGATAACCGGGATCCTGATCGCGAACATACCAGGACTGACCGTGACACACATGTTCCTGTTCTATGGGACATTGAGGGCAACCACATTATTGCCGACAGTCTTTACTCTTTGCGGAATGAAGCTCAGGCCGGAGGGAGTTGTCGCAGGCGTGACAACCGCTCTGGTGGCCGGATTGCCCGTTTTTGGCTATGCCACTATAAATAACCTATCCATACTCAAGACAGCCGCAAGCGCGGCCACTGTGCTCATTTCCGGGGCTCTGGCGATGCTTCTGTCGGTGGGATACAAAAAGGAAACCAATTAACCTCCGGTTGCAGCCGGTTCCATTGCTCCTCCAGGAATGGAGGAATAGATGAAAGCATGCAAGATGAAGCTCTCGGAGCTGAAGATGCCAGAACGGAATGTCCGTATCCATACAGAGCAGCAGATCAGGGAGTTTGAAAAGTCGGTGAAGATGTTCGGCCAACTGAGGCCGCTGGTAGTGGATGAGAACAACACCATACTGGCAGGAAACGGCCTGTTCGTCACACTGAAAAAGATGGGCTATGAAAAAGCAGACGTCTATAAATTCGATGACCTGACAGAGAACCAGAAAAAGAAGCTCATGATTGCCGATAACAGGATCTTCACGTTGGGGATCGAGAACCTTGAAACGCTCAATGCTTTTCTGGAGGAACTATCCGGAGATCTGGAGATCCCGGGGTTCGATGAGGACGTCCTCAGGCAGATGACTGCCGATGCGGAGCAGGTCACGCAGGAGATCGCGGCATATGGCACACTGGATTCAGAGGAAGTGCAGAGGATAAAAGAGAATGCGGCCAGGAAGGCTGCGAAGGAGGAAACCGGATCTGAGCCTTCGCAGGAGGACGCAGGACAGGACGCTGCACAAGCGCAGCGGAATGATGAGAATCATCCCGCAAACGCAGCGGAGACTGGGCGGTATGTTATCTGCCCGAAATGCGGTGCGCAGATATGGCTATAAAGCGCCTGAAATCCAGTATTGATATCGTGGAGGCGGCAAAGATCCGGGTGAGGAATATATTCCGCAACGGCCTCCCGGTATATTTTTCGTTTTCCGGAGGGAAAGACAGCCTGGCATTGGCACAGGTGGTTCTCAGCCTCGGGCAGGCCGGGGAAATTGACCTGCATCAGCTGATTGTGCAGTTCATCGATGAGGAAGCGATCTTCCCATGCATAGAGGAAAAGGTAATGAAGTGGCGCCGCATCTTCATGATGTATGGCGCCCGTTTTGACTGGTTCTGCCTGGAGGTAAGGCATTTCAACTGTTTCAACCAGCTTGCCAATGATGAGTCTTTCATCTGTTGGGATTCACAGAAGGAGGACGTGTGGATCAGGAGACCGCCGTCATTTTCGATACGTACGCATCCAAAGCTCCGGCCCCGTGAAGATACTTACCAGACATTTCTGGCAAGGGCGAACACGGATGGTATATCCATTGTGGGAGTAAGGATGTCCGAATCGGTGCAGCGCCTGCAGTACATCGCCAGCATGACAAGGGCTGGAAGGTCGATCACCAATCAGCTGAAGGCTTTTCCGATTTATGACTGGAACAATAATGACGTCTGGCTGTACCTCAGAAATGAGCATGTGGACATACCTGTGATCTACCTGTACCTCTGGCAGTCCGGATGCAGGAAAAACCAGCTGAGGGTATCGCAGTTCTTTTCCGTGGACACGGCCAGGAGCCTGGTCAAGATGAACGAGTATTATCCGAACCTGATGGACCGGATCATCCTGAGAGAACCCAATGCTTACCTCGCAGCGCTGTACTGGGACAGCGAGATGTTCGGGAGGAATACCCGGACGAGGAAGGAACTGGAAGCACCACAGGAGAAGAAGGACTACAAAGCGGAGCTGACAAAGCTGTTCGCCAATTTTGACGCATTTTTCGATACACCCCACAAACGCTACATAGCCACGCAGTACAAGAAATTCTTCATAAAGGTATCGCCGATCGCAACCGACGAGGATTTCAAGAACATATATGAGGCATTGATTGCGGGGGATCCGAAGTTGAGGACGCAGAGGGCGTTATACCTGAGGATCTACGGGAGGT
>JAFTFD010000343.1 GCA_017449745.1 Lachnospiraceae bacterium | reverse complement strand
GAAAATGCTGTCAGTGCGCTGATTTCCAAGACAAACGATCTGGGGGATCTGAATTCGGAGAACGAGATCGTCAGAATGGTTGCTGCCCAGACGCTTCTGATTGAGATGAGGGATCTGCTTTTTACGAATGCGGAGGCGATGTATCTGTTTGTTTATAATCAGGAGTATGACGAGTATCTGAACAGAGGATTGAGCCGACAGGACGACTTTCAGTTACGCGAGGAGTTAAGGCAGGCGATCCGCACGATGGATACTGTCGGGCGTCTCGGCAGATGGACTTATCTGGAAACGGACGGAGGCGCTCTGATTATATGTTATAGGAGCAGCAACAATCTGGTTGGAGGTGTCATTCCACTGAAAAAATGGAAAAGCAGCGTAGTACAGGACAATGACTGGGAGTTTTTGCTGACATATAACGACGAAATCGTTCAGAGCTTTGGCACGGAACTGATACAGGTAAAAAAAAGCGATCTTCCGGCAGGTCAGGATCCGCAATGGATACGGGGACAGGAGTATCTGATTGCGGGAAGGTCTCTTGATGAGTTGGGGTTATATATCATCCGTTCCCGCAGCAGTGTTATGGGCGGATTTGAGAAGACCCGGGCTGCTCTGGCGGGGCTGATTTTTATAGCGTTTCTCCTGATTGCCGGGTTTCATTTTTACACACGCAGGGAGGTTATGGTTCCGACAAGGAAGCTAGTGGATTTCATGTCTTCTGTGGGAAATGGAAAATATGAACTGCGTTTTTCCTCCTCGGCACCAAATGTCGAATTCGAGACGATCGGTGACAATCTCAACCGCATGCTCGATACGATCGTAGGGTTGAAAATGAAAGCTTATGAGGACAGAATACAGTTTGACGAGGCTACGCTCAAATATGTTCAGCTGCAGATAAGACCTCACTTTTTCCTGAATGCGCTGACGACGATTCACAGTATGTCCTTCCAGGGACGGAATGAAGATATCAGGAAATATATCGAGAGTCTCTCACGGAACGTGCGGTATCTTTTCAAATCAGGACTTCATACGGTATCACTGCAGGAAGAAGCGGAACATGTCGAGAATTATATACAGATGCAGGATATGCTTTATCCTGATTCGGTTTTCAGTTATGTGAATATTGCAGAAGACGCAAGAGAGAGTCAGGTTCCGCAGCTGATTATTCATACCATGGTAGAAAATATCTATAAGCATGCGGTGGCAGTAGGAAAGCTGACATGTATCCTGATCAATGCTTCCATGGAGGAAAGGGACGGAGAAATCATGTGTCACATCCAGGTTGAGGATGATGGCGAGGGGTATCCGTCAGAGTTTCTAGAAGCCATGGAGCGTCATGAAGTAAAGGTACGCGAGGACGGTCATGGCGTCGGGCTGTGGAACCTCACCCGGACATTGCAGCTTATGTATCAGAAAGAGGACCTGATCCGTTTCTCCAACAAGGAGCCGCAGGGCTCACATGTAGATATCTGGATTCCAAGAAAACCAAAGCGACAGTCTTCAGTCTGGAATCTGTGACAGACGTTCATAAATGAACTGGAATTTGTGTAAATATGCAGCGGGCGCTCCAGAATAATTGTCTGTGAAACTGAGAAACTTGTTAAATTTACGGAGAAACGGATATGAATTTTCTTGTTATTGATGATGATATGCCGACCGTGGATGTGATCCTGAAATCCATCGACTGGGATCAGTTTGGAGCCGGTCATGTTTACTCATGCTATAACATTTCAACCGCAAAGGAATACTTTAAAAACGAGGGGATAGATATCGCTGTCTGTGATATAGAGATGCCGATGGGATCGGGCCTCGATCTGCTGATCTGGGCGAGGGAAAGCGGCTATGAGACACAGTTTATCTTTCTGACAAGTCACGAACGGTTTGACTATGCCAACACGGCTATCCGATATAAAGCATCAGGTTACGTTGTAAAACCGTTTAACAGGGAGATGATGGAGGAGGAACTGCGTAAGGCAATTATGAACGTCCGGCAGATCGCCACCCTTGCACAGGCGGCTGATCAGGAGGAGTGGTTCCGGTCGGCGAAGACATATGTGGAAGCAGGGTTCTGGAGAGAGCTGTTCGAAAATCAGATTCCCGCCGACAGAAAAGCGATTGAAGAGCAGATAAGTATCCGACACCTGGATATTAATGCCATGGATTCCGTAATGCTGGCTCTTATTGATTCCGGACATCTGGATGTGTTGGAGGAAAAATGGGGCGATGCGGGTCTGTACGAAGAGGAACTCAGTAAAATTACTGTGAATGTATTTTGTGAAAAATTCCGGCAGGAAAGATTTTTCTCCGCTCATATTGAAGGAACCGGCTTCTCTGCAGCAGTAATATCGGGAAAAGAAAATCCGGCAGAAGTTTACGAAAAATGCATGCAGCTCTGTCATGAAGCGGAATCAATACTGAAACATAGCATCACAATATATCTTGGCACAATCTGTCAGTTGTGGGAGCTGTCGGAGACCGGAAGGGTTCTTCTGAATATGGCCAGAAACAATGTCGCACAGAAGGGAAAGGCATTTCATCAGGAGGATCGGATCAGCACGCCGCAAGGGGACCATCTGCTTGATCCGGCAAAAATCCGGGATCTTTTGCTGAGTAAGCAGGCAAAAGGACTATTGGACTACTGCAGATTTCAGATGGAACATGCCGCAGCGGGCGGCAGGATAGACCAGGCGGTCCTGCGGGAAGTGCGCCAGGATCTGTGGCAGAGTGTATGCGTTTTTCTGGATGGTCATAATATACAGACCAGACAGCTCTTCTCCACGCCCGCTTATGAAGTGCTGGAGAAAAGGGCAACGGACTCCGTTATGGATATGATGCGCTGGCAGATGAATATTGTTACCAAGAGCATACAATATGTAGAGGAGATCGGAAAATCCGATTCCATTGTGAGCCGGGCAAAAGCCTTTGTGCATGATCATTACACAGAGGATATTTCCCGCACGGAAGTGGCAGCAAGCCTTTTCCTGAATCCGGAATATATGGCGAAAATATTCAAAAAGGAAACCGGCATCAGCATTAAGCAGTATATCACTGACTACAGGATGGAAAAGGCAAAAGGACTGCTCGCAGCGGGAGATGTTCGCATCAGTGAGGTCGCGCAGCAGGTCGGAATTGATAATTTCTCCTATTTTTCGACACTCTTCAGAAAAGCAACCGGGCTGACGCCGGTGGAGTACCACAATAGGATCGTGAACTCTTAATTTTAAAATTTGTCCCCTCGTTTTTAAAAGAATGCCTCCCCAGCGCTGCTGTATACTGTGTTTAACATGGTAACAGGAGCTTTCCCCTGAATCGAAAGCTCTTTGCAGGTAGTAAATACGGGAGGTATTTTTAATGAAGAAAAAAATGATCAGCGTTCTTCTCGCGGCAGTTATGTCCGTTGGAGTCCTTGCGGGATGCGGCGCATCAGGAAGCGGCAGCGCATCGTCAGCATCTGAGGGAACGGATGCAGAAGCGGCGGATTCCGGAAACTATACTCAGATCACTTACGCATTTGTTTCCTTTAACACGATTCCGGATAATACGGAGGAGGTTGAGGAAATCATCAACCAGGTTTCCAGAGAGAAGATCGGCGTTGAAGTTCATCTGATGCCTCTGTCGATCGCAGACTATTCCCAGCAGGTCAGCCTTGCGGCGCAGAACGGTGAGATCGATATTTTCCATACACTTGGCGACCTTTCCCAGGCCATTTCCTCCGATATGGTCCTTGATATCACCGATATGATCGATGAGGATGCTGCGGAAACAAAGGCTCTTCTTGAACCCGAGTGGCTCAAGACATGCGAAGGTCCCGACGGAAGACTCTATGCCATCCCTACATTGAAGCCGTTTGCACTGCAGCCGATGCTGATCTACCGTAAGGATATTGCTGAAGAGCTCGGACTGGATATGGAATCCGTGAAAGATCCCGCGGATCTGACACCGATTTTTGAAGCCGTCAAAGCGGCACATCCGGAGATGACGCCCCTTGCGCCTGTTTCCTCCGGCGATAGCGGAATGAGCAGATGGTGTGACAATATCGACTTCCTTGGCGGTGACTACACGACTCCCATCGGCGTCCTGCAGGGAGAAGATATGACGGTTAAGAGCTTCTTCTCACTGGATCAGTTTAAAGAGAATGCAGATCTTGTCCGTTACTGGTACGAGAATGACCTGATCATGAAAGATGCAGCAACAACGACTTCCGCGGCTGCAGAGCTGATGAGCTCCGGAAACTATTTTGCCTACAGTGCATCTTACAGCTATCCGCTGGAGGATACGGCAGCTGCCCTGTCTGCACCTTCCGGATTTGATGTAGGCGCAATTGCCCTTGGCGAAGCTTATCTGGATACTTCCGCGATCAATGCTGTTGCCCAGGCTATTTCTTCCACTAGCAAAAATCCTGATGCCGCTCTGAAATTCCTGAATCTTACCTACACGGATGAGACAGTGATCAACACCATGCTCTACGGTGTGGAAGGCAGAGATTATGTCAAAAATGACGACGGAACCGTCTCCTATCCGGAAGGACAGGATTCCGCAACCGTTCCCTACACTGCACAGCTCTCCTGCGGCGTTCTGGGCAACTTCTTTATCCAGTGGCCTCTGCAGGGCTCTGGAAGCGTTGAGTCCCTTGCATGGGAAAGCGAGCAGAACCACAATGCAGCGCACTCTCCGGCAATGGGCTTTATCTTCGACGCAACACCCGTACGGACACAGCTGACTGCTGTCAGCAATGTCATCCAGCAGTAT
>JAFTFD010000342.1 GCA_017449745.1 Lachnospiraceae bacterium | reverse complement strand
GTGATTCGTATAGCGCTCCATAATATCATCGAAGATCTCATTATAATCGAGGTCTTCCGGGATCACAATGGTGAGGACTCTCTCATTGTCTGCTCCTGCCCCGAATCTGATCGCATTAAGGAACAGCATGAATACTGCTGTGATTAGGAAGAAAATAGCAGCCAGGGCGACATATCCCATTCCGTTTGCGAGGCCGATCGCCATGGCGAGGAAGATCAGGCTGATCTCTCTGGCATTTCCCTGCGCGGAGCGGAAGCGGACAAGGCTGAATGCGCCGGCAACGGCAACGCCCGTTCCGATGTTTCCGTTGACCAGCATGATGACAATCTGCACCATGACCGGAATGACGGCGAGAGCGAGGACAAAGCTCTGGGAATACCTGTTCCTGAACATACACAGCATCCCTGTCAGGACGCCGAGGATCAGGGAGACGGCAGTGCAGATAAGGAACGGCACCAGTGTGATCTCAGTACCGGTAATGATTGTGTTAAGCATATTTTTTGGCCTCTCTTTCAGGAATTTCAGGTTCTTCACCAATCAACTGTTTGTAATATGTTCCGTATTTTGAAAAGGAAACAGGGTAGATCCTGCAGGCCTCAAGGAGCTCTGCGAGCCACATGGGGGCGGCGCCCGGGATCTTCAGCTCCAGCAGGATCTTATCTTCCGGAATGATCAGATCTCCGTCCTGTCCGCCTCTTAGATCTATGTTCCAGTTCCTTCCGCGGATATTGCGGTCGAAAGTGATGCGCAGGTCCGCATCTTCCGTGCCGGAATAAGCTTCCCTGTCGTATCGGATATAGGCGGCGGGAATCAGGTCGTAACGCTTGATGAACCAGTCGATCTCTCTTTTGATCTGGCTGTCCAGCCTGATCAGTCCGGTTCGAAGGTAGCGGACTGCTTCAGAAGCCGATGTACAGATCCGTCTCTTGTAGACGATTCCCTTGAATTTCTTTTTGATCTCGATAAATACCTTTCCGTTATCTGCCGGCGTCCCGTAGCTTCTGACCCTCAGTTTTTCCTTGTAAATCGGCTTCTCCAGGGATCTTCTGATCAGATCGTAATTTTCCGTATCATAGTAGACGTTGCAGATCGTGTACTTCGGATAGGTATCCGGCCTGGTATGTTTTTTCATTCCTTTTATAAAGGCTTTGTATTGATCTTCGGTAAGGCGATATTTTTTCTCCACCCTCTCGAATTTGTCCTGCATGATATTCCTTCTTTCTGAGGTTTTCTTTCCCTCTGACTATTTATTCGGAATGTGCAGCCGGAAAAATGGGGCAGGGGGAAAAAATATTTATTTATTTTTGCAAAACAAAAGCTGCCTGCGGGAAGCAGACAGCCTGGGTACGGATCAATATGGTTTGTGTTTTGCAATATAAATACGTTCTTACAGGTATGTGTCTGATGATCAGGACATCACGATCCTGATTGATCATCTGCGGAATTCGCCCTGCATGCCTGAACCGGGCATCTGGCCGCGCATCTGTCCTCCGTTCATCTGGGAGCCGAACTGCTGATTCGCGCCGCCCTGCATCTGGCCGGCGCCGCTCATCGTGCCGCCTTGCATCTGGCCGGCTCCGCCCATCATGCTGCCCATCATATCGGGGCCGGATACGCCGGAGTTATTGGTCAGGGTCCCCTCTGCGACATAGCAGGTGCCGTCATAGTCGATGCCTGCTTCCCCTGCGGTCGTTCCGGCCGTAATGGTGACAGATCCGCCGGTGATATTTACGTTCTGGTTGGAATCAAGGCCGTCTCCGGAACACTTGATCGTCCATTCACCGCCGGTGATGTTGATGCTGTAAGCCAGAACGCCCGTATAGGTCCCGTCGCTGTTAGCGGCATTGACGGCATCGTCAGAGGCGTTCAGAGTCCCTTCGCCGCCAAAGAGGTTGACAACGGTTCCCTCAAGAGCTTCCGTGCTCTTTTTGATATTGATCTGCGGACCATCGCCGTCTTCGGAACCGATCGTCAGGATCCTGTCTGCATGGATCGCGTCGTCGCCTGCCGTGATATTCACGGTTCCGTTTAAAATAGTGACGTCATAGCCGCCGTTGATGGCGTCATTGGCAGCGGTGATATTCAGTGTCAGATCACCGTCGATCACAAAGGAAGGCGTGTCGGCATCACCTATTTTGATGCCGTTTTTGCAGGAAGAGGCATCGATCGTAAGCGTTCCGTCGCCGGTAAGGCAGACGTTGGCTCCGTCCTTGACCTTGATGGCGGCGCCGTCAAAGGCGTTCGCGACGGTCGTATCAGTTGAAGTTTCATCGGCGGGATCTTCCGCATCTGTCAGCTTGACGGTTCCCTCAATAACGACCTTCACCTCGGATCCCTTGTTGCAGGAGAGAGCCGCTCCGGTCGTACTGGTGAGGTCAAGGTCTTTGAGGACCAGGACGACGCCGGTGACGCCCTTCTTGACGGTGATGTTGCCATCGGAACAGGTTCCGGTCACAATATAAGTCCCCGCCTCCGAGATAGTGACTTCCTTTTCGGAGGCACTCATTTTGATGGTCTCTGCGTTCTTCAGATCAGCAGTAAGAGCAGAGGCTGTATTGACGATATCGCTCGTTACGATCTCGGAAGGTTCCGATGCATAGGTCACATTGCTCTGCATGCCGCCCATCTGTCCGCCCATCTGTCCTCCAGACATCTGGCCCTTCTGCATCTGCCCATTCATCTGGATCTGGCTGCCTGCCTGCGTCTGTCCTCCCATACGGTTCTGGAAGCTGGTCATGTTTCCCGCTGCAAAGACAGGAACGGCTGCGATCATAGAAACGGCAGCTGCTGTGACGATTAATTTTGTGAGTTTGGTTTTCATGTAAAAATTCTCCTTTCAAATATATAGGTTCATGCGTTGTATAACGCTTTTCTTTCCCCTCTGCTCATTAATTCGGATTGAAAAATAATAAAAATGGGGTAGGAGGAAGAATTTTATTTTTTTTTGGGGAAAATGCGAAAAAAGAAAGCCGCAGCTGTTGCTGTGACTTTCATCATTCAGGAATTATGAAATTTATTTATGCGTCCGGCGCTGCAGGAAGTTCAGGATTCATGCCGCCATGCTGCATGCCCTGTCCGGCAGACGGTTCAGGATTTATGCCACCATTCTGCATGCCCTGTCCGGCAGACGGTTCGGGATTTATGCCGCCGTCCAGCATGCCCTGTCCGGCAGGCGGGATGCTTTCTGTTTCTGAAGAACGCATTTCCCCGGGGACTCTGCCGGATTTCTCGAACAGCTCCCTTACCGGAGCATTCCTGAACTCTTCGAGACTTTCTTCGCTCATGCCATCCTGCTCACCGGAAGCCTCATAGATCCGCTTGGCCTCCTTAAACCTGCCGGCGCTCATATTATGTTCACGGGCTGTTTTTCTCTCTTCCCTGGTTGATTCGGAGATCTCGAAGACATCGTCGCCGCGCTTAAATTTTTTGGAAGCAGCCTGCGCTTCTTTCTCTAGTACGGCCTTGTGCTTCTCATCTCCGGCGGTAACATTGACAAGAATATAATCTTCTTCCTCGGAAATATACCCGGAATCATTCAATAGGTCACCCGTCATTTCCATAGCTTCGGAAAGGGTCTTGTTCTTAATGCCTTCCGCCTTTAATTCAGAGACGATCGATGCTGCGTCTTCATTCAGGGCTTCCACATCCACGACCCGGTTCAGGCGGTTGACGGCGTATTCGATGGAGGGATTTACGTCGACAGATACATAAGAATAGGCCTGTACAGCCATTGTATTATATCCGACGCCTCCGGAGACGACCAACAGCACAGCCGCAGCCGCAGCGATCAGGCGGGTCGCCCTGTTGGAAAAGGCTATGATCCTTCCGCTGTTATTGCCGGTCTCAATCGTGTCGCCGACCTGATATCCTTTATTTGGGATTTTCTCAAACGTCCCGTCCGTCTTCAGGACGGCCGCCTGTTTCCCCTTGATTTCCACTACAACGGCTCTCATGTGACCATCGCCTTTCTGATATAACTCATATATTCCGCCAGAAGGGGGTATTCCCCGTTTAAAATCTCTACTGCCGCTATTATATATTTTCGGTGGCGGTCCAGTATTTTTCGGGGTACCCGGCTGATTTTCTCAAGTTCTTTCATCGGCAGTGTTTTTGACGCTCTCATCCGGGACAGGAGCTCCGGGTCGGAGAGGATCGCGGCCACAGCTCTGGCGCAAGCCATTTTTGTTTTGTCGGCTTTAGGCGAACAATCCGCAAGGTCAAAGAATGAAAAACCGTAGTCAGAGAGCAGATCGCTCAAGGCGGCTATTTCATCCTGCATAGACGTCGTACCGGGTGAATTGGAGAGCGCATCTTCAGCCAGCTCGGCCTCCTTTTTACGGACAGCAAATTCGAGGGCGCTTTCCGCCGCGTCGTCCTCGATCTCACCGTCCATTGTCTCCGGTGCAACCGGCATTTCCCCGGAAAATCTTGATTCGCTTCTGATATAATCCACAAGACGCCGCTTCATGACAAGTCCGGCAAAAGAATAAAAATTCCCCTGCGACTCATCAAAGGTCTTAACAGCCTCATGAAATGCGATCAACGCAATAGACCAGGCATCGTCGGACTCTGTGACGAATTTCCCGGTAACGCGGCTGGCAGTTCCCAATATGAAGTTTTTATTCTCCGAGATCAGCAGCGCCAGTTCCTGTTCGTCAGACTGCGCAAGCCGGATCCTGTCATTTAGTTCCATTGTTTTCCTCAAAATCAGTTTTGCATAGTATACCATATTGCGGATAAAAGCAAAAAGTTCATCTGTATTGATGTATACAGATGTACCGGCATTATCTTGCCTTTTGACACCAATATCGTGATATTATGATAGCAACTGAATGATGTGCGTTTACGCATGTGCCAGGGCTGTTCGAATATCATAGGGCGTGCGTCCTGAACCGTTTTTATACCAGGGAAGGGAGAAATATATGGCGTACCGCAGTATAGAAAAAGATGGATATATCTTGTATCAGAATGAGGGAGGAGCAGAGATCGGTTCCGCAAGCGGAAAAGTGATAGAGAAGGACGGTCTGGTCTTCCGGAATCTGGCCGGCAGCGGTCAGCTGCTGCCTTACGAAGACTGGCGTCTTTCCAGTGAAGAAAGAGCGCAGGATCTCACAGAGCGCCTGAGTGCGCAGGAGATGATCGGCCTGACGCTCCATTCCAGTGCGCAGCCTGTACCTGCCCTTCCGGGAATGATGGAGAACGCAGGTACATATGGCGGTAAACCGTTCAAGGACAGTGATGCTGCTCCCTGGGAATTGACAGATCAGCAGAAGAAGATGCTGGACAGCGGGATGAGACATTTTCTTGTTTCAAAAACAGAGAGTGTGGAAGCCGCTGTCCGGTGGAGCAACAATATTCAGAAAGAAGCGGAGAACCTCCCTTACGGCATTCCTGTCAATCTCTCCAGTGATCCGCGGCACGGAGCGGACACAGAGGCAGCGGAGTTTCATGCCGAAGCCTCTGGGGTCTCCCAGTGGCCGGAGGGACTTGCTATGGCATCCGTGGCAGATCCTTCGGTCTGCCGGGCTTTTGCCCGGGCGGTAGCCAGGGAATACCGGGCGCTTGGCATCACTACAGCCCTCAGTCCGCAGATCGATCTCGCCAGTGATCCCCGCTGGTTTCGCATCCGGGATACTTTCGGATCTGATGTAGAGCTGGATATCGCCCTGGCACAGAGCTTCTGCGACGGACTGCAGACTACGGAAGACAGTTCCACTGGCTGGGGAAAAGAGAGCGTTCTTGCTATGGCCAAACACTGGCCGGGAGGAGGCACCGGAGAGGGAGGACGTGACGCGCATTATCCCTTCGGAAAGTATGCCGTGTTTCCAGGAAATAACCTTTCTGAGCATCTGCGTCCCTTCACAGAAGGGGCAATGAAGCTGCCCGGAAAGACAAAGTCCTGCGCGGCCATTATGCCTTATTACACGATCTCCTGGGAACAGGACTTTAAAAATCATGAGAATGTTGGGAATTCTTACAATGAATACCTGATCAGGGATCTTCTGATCGGGCAGTATGGATTTAAAGGGGTGATCTGTACTGACTGGGGCGTAGTCCGGGATATGACGCCGCATGTCGGTATGTATGTCAGAGGAGGAAAGTGTCACGGCGTCGAGAAACTTCCTGTTGAGGAGCGGATCTTGAAACTTATGTACAACGGGGTCAATCAGTTTGGCGGCCTGGATGAAAGGGAAAAAGTTGATCTGGCCTATAAAATCGGCTGTGAGCGGTATGGAACAGAATTTATGGATCAGCTGCTCCATACAAGCGCCTTTAAACTCCTGCTGAATCTCTTCCGTCTGGGACTTTTCGATAACCCTTACCTGGATCTGGAAAAGAGCAAGGCTGCAATAGGCTGCAGGGAATTGGTTGCGCTGGGGCTTAATGCGCAGCAGAGATCACCAGTGCTTCTGAAAAATAAAGGTGGTGTTCTCCCACTGGAAGCAGCGCTTAAGATTTATGTTCCGAAGCGTCATGTGGATCCCCATTATAATTTTGTGCGGATGAAAACAGCGACCGCTGAAATTGACCCGCTGCCAAATATATTACTGCACGGAAGATTCACGAGGGTGGATACTCCTGAGTGCGCAGATGCGGCACTCATATTCATTGATTCTCCGCGGGGGCGAAATGGGTATGAATTTGACATGATGGATCGCGGGCAGCAGCCTGAGACCGGATACTATCCTATCAGCCTCCAATATCGCCCTTATACCGCAGAACTCGCACGGGATGTAAGCCTGGCAGGCGGAGATCCGAGGGAAACAGGCACAAACCGCACTTACAAGGGACGAACCGAACAGACGGCTAACGAAAAGGATTTGGATCTGGTGCTTGAAGCCCGCAAACAGATGGGTACGAAACCGGTGATCGTTGTCGTACGAATGGATAAGCCTGCCGTGCTCAAAGAGCTGGAACCGTATGCCGATGCGATCCTGGCAGACTTCGGCGTGTCAAAAAAGGTGATCCTGGATCTGCTGGCCGGAACAATATCACCGCAGGGAAAACTGCCGGTGATCCTGCCGGCGGATATGGAAACAGTGGAGACCCACTGCGAGGATCTCGTTACGGATATCAGGCCTTATACCGACAGTGAAGGAAACACATACACTCTCGGCTTCGGGCTGCATTATTGGAGATAAATATCACCTCTGCTCCAAAATTAGCGGTCAAAGTGAGAAATACCCTGCCGGATCGGCAGCCGTTCGGCTGTGATCCCTGCAGGGCTTATTTATGATTTAGTGCTGATTGAAAAAGGTGATAATACATCAGGCCAAGGGGCGGAAACCGTCCCTGCACTCAGGAAATGATCAACTGATCAGAACTGCACAGTCTCCGGTGCCTCTGTAAAGGAGCTGAAAGTCGCTGTAGCGTTCTTGAAATACAGCATCTGCATGTTGTCATCATCAGCGCTGTACATGCCCTTGAGGCTGGGCATCTTCTCCAGCATGGCGACCTTGACGTCATGATTGTCATCGTTGATCAGTTCACCGGCGATGCGGACCCATTTGCCTGCCTTAAAGGCGCAGACCTCTGCCTTGGGATTCGCTGCGAGCTGTTTGGAAACGTCCTTGATCTTTCCTGTCTGGATGTAGAGCTTGTCGCCGCACAGCAGTACTGTGCCGAAAGGCCTGACGCGAGGCTGATCATTCTCTACAGTCGCG
>JAFTFD010000341.1 GCA_017449745.1 Lachnospiraceae bacterium | reverse complement strand
GCAGGGGAAGAGGGATTCGAACCCCCATGAACGGTTTTGGAGACCGTGATACTAGCCATTGTATGATTCCCCTGTGGACGGCTCTTCGCCGTCAACAATTTAGGATTATAGCATAGGTATTTTCTGCACGCAACATTTTTTTGATCTTCAAGCGGTTTATGCATGGTTTTGCGAATGCAGAGTGGAGGGACCGTGAAAACACATTAACGTTCTTCGCGGAAATACGGAATGCCCAGGCCCTCCGGTGGCTGGTTCTCTCTCTTCTTTTTCATGCTGGAGATGATGAGCACGACCAGCGTGACGATGTAAGGGAGCATCTTATAGAGCTCCTTGAGGGAGAGGTTCATGCCTGTAGGGATGTACAGGTAGAGGATATAAAGGCCGCCGAACAGGATCGATGCGAATACGCTGATATTCGGGCGCCACACGGTGAAAATAACAAGCGCAATGGCAAGCCAGCCCCTGTCGCCGAAAGCGTCATTTGACCAGACGCCGCAGGCGTAGTCCATGACGTAGTACAGGCCGCCGAGGCCTGCGATCATGCTGCCGAGGCATGTCGCGATGTATTTATAGCGGTTGACGTCGATTCCGGCCGCATCCGCTGTCGCCGGGCTCTCGCCGACAGCGCGCAGGTTAAGACCGACTCTTGTGTGCATCAGCACATAGGACGTCCCGAAAGCGATGATGATCGCGACATAAGCCAGGAAGCTGTAGGACAGGAAGATCGTTCCGAACCACCCCAGGTTTGCGGCAAAGGGAAGCTTCTTGCTGAAATACTGGCTGGTCGTGGAGAGCGCGATCGAGGGCACCTCACTCCCTGTCAGCTTGATCAGGGATCCGCCGAAGAAGTTGCCGAAGCCGATACCGAACGTTGTCAGGGCAAGACCTGCCACGTTCTGGTTGGCCCGCAGGGAGATCGTCAGGAAGCTGTAGATCATTCCCATGAACAGGGATCCCAGCAGGGAACATACCAGCGGGATCACAATGATGAGGAACGCATTGACCGGTTTTCCGGATGTGCGAAGGCTCTGCTCATAGAGGAATGCTCCGATGACGCCGCCCATACCGCCGACATACATGATTCCGGGAATTCCCAGGTTCAGGTGGCCCGCTTTTTCCGTGATGGTCTCCCCAGTGGAGCCGAACAGAAGCGGAATACCCTGTGCCACCGCGCGGGGCAGGAACTGCAGAAGGAATGCTCCGATGGATGTTAACATATCTTACGCCTCCTTTCCTTCTGTCTTGCGGTGTCCCTTGCGGAATACCAGCTGATAGTTGATAAAGAACTCACTTGCGATAATAAAGAACAGGATGATTCCCGTAATAATGTCCGCAAAGGACGCATTCAGGCCGAAATCCGAGGAAATGGCGCTGGCGCCTCTCTCAAGGAACACGATGAGGAAGCTCGTCAGGATCATGGCGAACGGATTGAACTTGGCCAGCCAGGCGACCATGACGGCCGTAAATCCGCGCCCGCCCGAGATCGAGGTCGTAACGGTGTGGTTCGTACCGGCGACCAGGAGGAGTCCTGCCACGCCGCAGAGGGCGCCGGAGAGGGCCATGGTCCTCATGATGACCTTCTGCACGTTGATGCCGACATAGCGGGCTGTTTTTTCAGAGCCGCCGACGACGGCGATCTCATAGCCGTGCTTGCTGAAACGGTTGTAGTAATAGACAAAGAAAGTCAGGACAGCAACGATGATGATATTGATGAGGTAGCGGTTCGTTCCGATCATCGGGAACCAGCCCGCCTCTGTGGACTGATTAATGATACCGATCTTTCCTGCGCCCTTCGGGACCTCCCAGACGATGACAAAATAGGCGACCAGCTGTGTGGCGACGTAATTCATCATCAGGGTAAACAGCGTCTCGTTGGTGTTCCATTTCGCCTTGAAGAAGGCGGGGATCAGTCCCCAGACCGCACCGGCCGCGACACTGGCGAGCACCATGACCGGAATCAGGATGGCGTTCGGCAGGCTGTTTCCCAGGAGGATCATGCAGGCTGCCGTAGCAAGCGCGCCTACCAGGATCTGGCCTTCGCCGCCGACATTCCAGAATCGCATCTTAAAGGCAGGAGTGACGGCGATGGAGACGCACAGCAGGATCGAGATGTTCTGCATCAGCACCCAGAACTTGCGCATGCTGCCGAAGGATCCCTTAAAGATCGTTCCGTATACGCCAAGAGGGTTCAGTCCTGTTACCAGCGTCGTGATCAGCGCGTCCAGGATGAGGGCCAGCAGGATCGCCAGGAGCCTGATTCCCCATGCCTTGTACCAGGTTAACGATTTTCTCTTTGCTATATGAAAAAGAGGAGCGTGTTTCTCATTCATTACTGCCTGTCCCTCCGACTCTGGTCATCATCCGCCCGACTTCGAGCTTATCAGCTGTTTTTCCTTCCACGATCCCGCTGACCTGTCCGGCGCACAGGACGAGGATCCTGTCTGCCAGCTGCAGCAGTACGTCCAGATCTTCGCCGACATAGATGACGGCAACGCCCTCCTGTTTCTGACGGTTGATGAGGTCATAGATCATATAGGAAGAATTGATATCGAGACCGCGAACAGCATACGCGGTCATCAGTACTGTCGGCGCCGACGCGATCTCTCTTCCAACGAGGACCTTCTGTACATTTCCTCCGGAGAGGTTCTTGACCGGCGTCTCGATACTCGGTGTGAGGACGCCCAGGTCCTTTACGACGTTCTCCGCAAGCGCATGTGGGCTCTTCTGGTCCAGGATCGGGGAAGCGCCCTGCCTGTAGGATCGCAGCATCATGTTGTCCGAGAGGTCCATGGTGCCGACAAGGCCCATTCCGAGACGGTCTTCCGGGACGAAGGAGAGGGAGACGCCCATCTTCTGGATGCTCAGCGGATCTTTTCCGATCAGCTGCTCTTCCTTTCCGTCATCCTCGATATAGCAGATATTGCCGCTCTCTACCGTCTGAAGGCCCGCGATCGCCTCTAGGAGCTCCTTCTGTCCGTTACCGGAGACGCCTGCGATGCCGAGGATCTCGCCGCTGTTTGCGGTAAAGGAGACGTCATTTAACTTAACAAGCCCCTCCTCATTGCGCACGGTCAGATGCTCGACCTTGATGCGGGGCTTTACATTGACAGGCTCCGGACGGTCGATCTCCAGCTTGACGGTGTGGCCGACCAGCATGTTGGTCATCTCCTCAGCGTTGGTGTCCTTTGTCATAACACCGCCGACGTAAGCACCTTTTCTCAAAACGACGACGCGGTCGGAGAGCTCTTCCACCTCATTCATCTTGTGGGTGATGATGACGATCGCCTTTCCGGCGTCGCGCATGTTGCGAAGGACATTGAAGAGTTTCTCTGTCTCCTGCGGTGTCAGGACGGCTGTGGGCTCATCCAGGATCAGGATATCCGCACCGCGGTAGAGGACCTTTATGATCTCAACGGTCTGCTTCTCAGAGACGGACATATTGTAGATCTTCTCGTTCGGGTCGATCTCAAAGCCGTACTGGTCGCACAGCTCCCTGATCCTCTCCGCGACCTTTTTAATATTGAATCTGCCCTTTTCATGCAGTCCCAGCGCGACGTTCTCGGCTGCAGAAAGTACGTTGACCAGCTTGAAGTGCTGGTGGATCATACCGATCCCGTATTCAAACGCATCCTTCGGGGATGCGATGACGATCTCCTTCCCGTTATAGTAGATCTGCCCGGAATCCGGAAAATAAATACCGGCAAGCATGTTCATCAGCGTCGTCTTGCCGCTGCCGTTTTCTCCCAGGATCGCCAGGATCTCACCGCGGTAGATGTCCAGTCTCGCGTTTTCATTGGCCACGATCGAACCGAACGTCTTGGTGATGTTTCGCATTTTGATGACAGGTTCTCTTTTTTCCAAAACTCTTTTCCTTTGCCGTAATGCAGCCTGTCCGAACCGAATGTCCTCAGCCGCTGTCCAAAAACAGGGAAAGCAGGATCATGCCTGCTGACATCAGCTCTATAACTGGCAAAAGGTCACAGCACGCTAAGTGCATGCTGTGACCCCGTGAATGACTTCGTAAGATATCAGAATGCTGTATCCAGCAGCTCGATGCCGTCGATCTGGAGATCGAAGTAAGGAGCAGAGCGGAACTCGGACTCGTGGAAAGCACCGTCGATGATGACCTCAGTATCCGGTGTGTAATCGGGATCTGTGTCAACATCTGCCAGATAGGAATCCAGAGCCTCGCCGCCAACAGTAAATGTGGAAGCGTCGAAGACCTGCAGGGAGCCGTCCTCAAGGGCAGCTGTGACCTCTGCGAGCTTCTCCTCTGTGCCGGCTGCAGCAACGTTTGCGTTGATGTCAGTCAGCTTGACGGAACCTGTAGCCAGTGTTCCTGTCCAGTCAGCCTCGATCTCTGTGCCGTTCTGGATAGCCTCGATGCAGTGAAGCATGTAAGGTGCCCAGTCGATACGGGAAGAAATGATGAATGTGTTGGGAGCGACGGACTCTGTGGAGCCGTTGTAGGAAACGTTCGGAACGCCGGCTGTCTCGCAGGCTGTGGGAGCGCCCATGGAATCTGCGTGCTGGGAGATCAGTTTGCAGCCGTTCTGGATCAGCTTGTTAGCGCCTTCCTTCTCAGCTGTCTCATCATACCAGGAACCTGTGAAGGTAACTTCCATAGTAGCTGTAGGGCAGACGGAACGAGCGCCAAGGAAGAAGGATGTGTAACCGGAAATAACCTCGGCATATGTGTAAGCGCCGACATAACCGATCTTAGCTTCCTCAGCTGTGAACTCGCCGTTCTCGATCATCTCGTTGAGCTTCAGGCCTGCAGCGACACCTGCAAGGTATCTGCCCTGGAAGATATCAGCGAATGCGTTGTGGTAGTTGGAAAGGCCCTCTGTGTGTGCCTTTGTACCTGTAGCGTGGGAGAACTGGACATCCGGATTCTCTTTTGCGGCCTGGATCATGAAGTCCTCATGGCCGAAGGAATCAGCAAAGATGAAGTTGCAGCCTTCGTCGATCAGCTCAAGAGCTGCGTCATAGCACTCCTGGCCCTCGGGAATGTTGGTCTTGATGATGTACTCAATACCAGCGCTCTCGCATGCCTCTTTGGCAGCGTTCAGGAAGTTCAGGTCATAAGTGGAGTTTTCGTCATGCAGGAAAATGAAACCTGCCTTGACAGTGTTGCCCTCTGCGGGAGCAGCCTCAGCCTCTGCTGCCTCAGGAGCTGCCTCGGCCTCTGCTGCCTCGGGAGCTGCCTCAGCCTCTGCTGCCGGCTCGGAAGTGGTGGTTGCGGCACCGTTCGATGCGCAGGCCGCAAGGCTCAGCACCATCGTGGATGCCAGAAGGATCGCAAGAATCTTTTTCATTTTTACCTCTCTTCTGTTAAAAAAAACGATACGTTGTATATGTTTAAGCCTTTACTCCAGCCGCTTAGCGCCGCAGCTGCCGTCCGCATGGTACTGCTCCGGCATGCCCTTGCGCTGCTGCCTTCTGTAAAGACGTAAAACCTTTTTTCAATAACCCCTGCTTCTTCCGGGGTCAGGACTCTGCCCCGGAACTCTCCGCTGCATTCGGAAACATTCTTTTCCGAACCTGCCTGCTTTATTCCTCTACGAACTGCACGCCCGACTCAGGATCCATTGAAGCAATTCTCGCCAGAGACTCGACCCTCACGCCCATGGAGCGGATCAGGTCTCCGCCCGGCTGGAATGCCTTTTCTACTGCAATACCTGCCCCTACAAGAGTTGCACCGGAATCATTTACCAGCTGGATCAGGCCTTTTAGCGCGGAACCCATCGCCAGGAAATCATCAATGATCAGGACGCGGTCCCCTGCCTTCAGATAATCTTTGGAGACGATGATGTCATAGACCTTGCCGTGCGTGAAGGACTCCACTCTCGACGTCCAGACATCGCCGGCGATGTTCTTGGTCTTGTTTTTCTTTGCAAAAACAACGGGGCATCCGAATTCCTGCGCAGCTATGCACGCAATGCCAATTCCGGATGCCTCGATCGTTAAAATCTTATTTACCCCACAGCCATCATACAGACGGGCAAATTCCTTCCCCATCTGCGTAAACAGCGCAATATCCATCTGATGATTCAGGAAACTGTCTACCTTGAGGACTCCGCCCTCTCTGACAATTCCGTCCTTAACGATGCGTTCCTCAAGCAGTTTCATAGTAGACTCCCCTGATTTCTCTTAATTAAATAAGATCCGCTAAACAGATGGTGTTATGATAAATGAAATACCTCCTGTTTTCAAGCAACGTTTTTACCAATTAGCACGAATATTTCGGACAATTTTAGGCATTTTGCCTTAATTTACACTAAAAGAAAACAGACGCAGCGCCCCTGCCCTGCGGCATGGAAACTGCGTCTGTCCTTCTGTTTCTTCTGTTATTCTGCCTCTTACTGGTCTTCCATCTTCTTATACTTCTCGTAACGCTTCGCTGCATCTTCACTGCCGATCGCGAACAGGCGCTCGGCGTTTTCCGGGAAGGTCTTGCGCAGGGAAGCGTATCTGGTCTCGCCGTCCAGGAATTCCGCGTACTCCATGGTCGGGGCTTTGGAATCCACATGCATCGGCTGGTCCTTCCGGGGATCGTAGTGATACAGCGTCCAGTAGCCGCTCTGCACGGCGCGCTTCATTTCCTCCTGCACCTTGCCCATACCGGCCTTGAGACCGTGCGCGGAGCACGGGCAGTAAGCGATCACGACAGAGGGGCCGTCGTAGCTCTCCGCCTCTTTGAGGACCCTGACGAGCTGGTTCATATCAGCGCCCATCGCGACCTGCGCCACATAGACGTTTCCATAGGTCATGAGGATAGCGCCGAGATCTTTCTTGCGGCTCTTCTTTCCTGCAGAGGCAAACTGCGCCACAGCGCCGATCGGAGTCGCCTTGGAGCTCTGTCCGCCGGTGTTGGAATAAACTTCCGTGTCGATGATGAAGGCATTGATGTTTTCGCCCTGCGCGATCACGTGGTCGAGGCCGCCAAAGCCGATATCATAGGCCCAGCCGTCTCCGCCAAACATCCAGAAGGTCTTCTTGGCGAGCTGGTCGCGGTATTTAAGGATCTCTTTTGCAGCGGGATCGTCTGTCTTTTCAAGCTCGGCGATCAGGGCATCGGAAGCGGTTCTCGAACCGTCAAAATCCTCATAGCTGTCGAGCCAGTTCTGCAGGGCCTGTGTGAGCGCTCCTGCCTCCTTCTGTGCCCCGAGCTCCTCCAGATACTTCTGCACGCGCATCTTCTGCGCTTCTCTTTGCTGCTGTACGGAGAGGAACAGGCCCAGCTGGAGCTCTGCGTTATTCTCGAAGAGGCTGTTCGTCCATGCCGGTCCGAAGCCTCTGGCATTTGTTGTGTACGGGATGCCTGGCATCGGGGATCCCCATGCCTGGGAACATCCTGTTGCATTTGCCCAGTAGACGCGTCCGCCGAAGAGCTGTGTCAGGAGCTTCGCATAGGAAGTTTCCGCACATCCCGCACAGGCCGCGGAGAACTCCACGAGCGGCTGGCGGAACTGAGAGCCCTTTACGGTATTGGGATCAAAAAGGTCACCCTTGTCAGAGAGCGCAAGCCCGTACTCCCAGGTCTTCTTTTTCTGCTCATCGAGCTGTGCCGGCACCATCGTGAGGGCTTTTTCTTTGGCGGGACATACGTTCGCGCAGCTCCCGCATCCGGTGCAGTCGTAAGCGGAGACCTGGATAGTGAAGCGGTACTTCTGTTCGCCGCGGATCCCGTTCGCGGGGATCGTCTCAAACCCTGCCGGTGCGCCTGCTGCCTCTTCCTCTGTCAGCAGATAAGGGCGGATCGCCGCATGCGGGCAGACAAAGGAACACTGGTTGCACTGGATACACTTCTGCGCATCCCACTGCGGAATGTTAACCGCAATGCCGCGCTTCTCGTAGGCCGTCAGGCCCATGTCGATCACGCCGTCCTCCCTGCCTTTGAACGCGCTGACGGGAAGGTCATCGCCTTTCTGGCGGTTGATGGGCAGAAGGATTTTTTTGACGACATCCGGAAGGGACGGATCCACTGCCGGGTCATCGTTCTGAGCCTCCCCCCAGGATGCGGGGACAGCGACTTCATAAACTTCTTCCGCGCCCGCTTCGATCGCTGCCACATTCTTGGAAACAACGCTCTCGCCCTTTGCAAAATAGGAGCGTCTTGCGGCCTCTTTCATGTTTTCAAGGGCTTCTTCGACGGGCATCAGGCCGGAGATCTTAAAGAACGCCGCCTGCAGGACCGTGTTCGTGTGGCTCCCCAGTCCCAGCTTCTGGGCGATCGAAGTCGCGTCGATCACATAGAAGCGGATCTTTCTGTCATGGAGCTGTTTTCTGACTCTGCCCGGAAGGTGCT
Organism: Lachnospiraceae bacterium; assembly: GCA_017449745.1. GTDB lineage: Bacteria > Bacillota > Clostridia > Lachnospirales > Lachnospiraceae > CAG-791. The sequence goes on along the minus strand of JAFTFD010000341.1, from coordinate 1,642 downwards.
GCTCGAGCACCGCCGGATCCGCGCCCCATGTGCAGTTGAGCAGGAAGCTCCCTCCGTCCTTGATCTCCTCCACGATATCATACTGGCTGATATAGCTCTGGTTATGGCAGGCGACAAGGTCGGCCGCCTTGACATAGTAAGAGCTGCGGATCGGATTTTTAGAAAGGCGGATATGGGATTTTGTCACGCCGAAGGACTTCTTGGCGTCATATTCAAAATAAGCCTGGGCGTACATGTCCGCGCAGTCTCCGAGGATCTGTACGGTATTATGGTTGGCGCCGACCGTTCCGTCTCCTCCGAGGCCCCAGAACTTGCAGCTGTAAATGCCCAGCGCAGGATCCGCGTCTCCGATGCCCGGCAGGGCACGGACAGGAAGCGAGCGGTGGGTGACATCGTCCTCGATCCCGATCGTAAAGCTCGTGACCGGCGCCGGCTGCGCGAGATTCTCAAAAACAGCCGCGATCTGGGAGGGATCCGTATCTTTGGAACTAAGGCCGTAGCGGCCTCCGATCACCAGGATCCTGTCTGCCTCCTCCTTGTTCTGCGTGCGCTCCATTTCGCGAACGGCAGCAGCCACGTCGAGGTAGAGCGGCTCGCCGATGCTGCCCATCTCCTTGCAGCGGTCCAGGACCGCGATGCGGCGGACAGTCTCCGGAAGGGCGTCCGCAAAGTATTTCAGGGAGAACGGGCGATACAGGTGGACCTGCAGATATCCGTATTTTCTTCCGTCCTGCGCTCTCGCATTGAGATAGTCCACAGCCTCTCTTGCCGCACCGGAAACGGATCCCATTGCGATCACGACATCTGACGCCTCCGGATCGCCGTAGTAATCAAACAGATGATAGCGGCGCCCCGTGACCTTTGCTGTTTTCTCAAAATAATCCTCTACGATATCGGGAAGTGCGTCGTAGAAAGGATTGTTGGCTTCTCTTACCTGGAAATAGACGTCTCCGTTCTGCACGGTCGCGCGCAGCTCGGGATGCTCGGGATTGAGGGCATGCGCGCGGAATTTGTCCAGCGCGTCCTGATCTAACAGAGCGGACAGTTCTTTGACGTCGGGCATCTCAATGCGGTTCAGCTCATGGGAAGTGCGGAATCCGTCAAAGAAATGCATGAACGGCACGCCGCCTTTTACTGCGGAAAGGTGTGCGACGGCTGCCAGATCCGCTGCTTCCTGTACGCTCCCGGAAGAGAGCTGCGCAAAGCCGGTCTGCCTGCAAGCCATGACGTCCGAGTGGTCGCCGAAAATGCTCATGGCATGGGTGCCGACGGTCCTGGAAGCCACGTGCAGGACGGCCGGAAGTCTTTCCCCGGCGATCCTGTACAGAACAGGGATCATCAGCATCAGTCCCTGGCTGGAGGTGTAACTCGTCGCAAGGGATCCCGCCTGCAGGGCACCGTGCACGGCGCCGATCGCGCCGGCCTCTGACTGCATCTCGATCAGGCGGACGGTCTGCCCGAACATATTTTTACGTCCGTTTGCGCTCCATTTGTCCGTGCTGCCGGCCATCGGAGAGGAAGGCGTGATCGGATAGATCGCCGCGATCTCCGTAAATTCGTAGGCTACATGGGCGGCTGCCCCGTTACCGTCTACGGTCATGAAATTCTTACTCATCTGTTTCTCCTTGTTAAACGGGGACAG
>JAFTFD010000340.1 GCA_017449745.1 Lachnospiraceae bacterium | reverse complement strand
TTCACCGGTTGTCCACGAGCCACAGCCCTGGGCTTTCGAAGATTCTCAACCAGCTCCAATCGGTCATCTGGTGAAGCGCGGGCTATTGCCGCCACATCAGAATCGGTAGTCTTCAGCGATCCGGAGAAGACCTCCTGCTTGATACCCGGAGAAATTTCCTCAGCGGCATCCAGGCCTTTGGCGAATTCCTCGGCACGACGGACGTAACTCTGGCTTTTACCAATCTCTCCAGCTATTCGAGCACTTGTTTTCTCAGATGACCTCAAGTGTTCATTTTGAGCACTTGAGGTAAACTTGCCTGTTTCGGAATCCCTTTCACGAAATGTGGATCCCCCCTGCATTGCCTTTTCCGCCTCATACTGTTTCCCTATCAGGTATTTTCTCTGAGCGGGCGTCAGATTTCTTCGCCCAAGCTGGTTCTTGCAAATCCAGGCGATCACCTCGAAGCGGTCCGTGAATTCCTTCTCATGAATCTGATACGGAATTTCCGGATGCATCTGCAGGATGCGGTATCGGTTATGTCCATCGACAATCACTCCATTCCAGACGATCAGCGGATTGATTACTACGCCGTCTGCCATGATGTTCGCCTCCAGCTGTTCAAATTCCTCTTTGGTAAGGGGAGGAATCTTATCAGCAAATTCCTGATCGATCAATAGATCCATCTCTATGTCCTCCTTCTTATCGGCGGCTTGCACCGCCTATGTAAAGCGGGCGTACCGGCATAAGCTTTCCGGCCCGCTGTTAATTCAATGTGTTATGGTCCTTCCGTATTTGTCCTCGGCACCCCCGGAAGAAGCGAAGCGATTGCCTCGCCGGGAAATCAGCAGGGTTCCGGCAGCGTACCGGACATCAGGCGTATCGATGCCTGCAGTTCCTCTGTGGAGCCTCATCACCATACGCCCGGTGCTGCCTGGCGCTTACAGGCCGGTTACCGCTCAGATCCTAGGGACCGTCATGGCGTTCTCCGCTGCTGTAGTTCTTCTTCACAGATTCTTTCCTGCTGAATGTATATTCATTTGTGAAGGTGCAGTCCTGATTTCTCAGTTCGTAACAACTCGGTTGTTACGAATAGAATTCTATGAAAAAATGGACGTTTCTACAGGGATGCAGGACGACCCGTTTTGCCCGAAAACAGGCCTTTATACGACCCGTCCGCTTATTCCAGGTCCTTCATGATGCCGGCGAGGATATCCTGGGCTGCCGAGAGCTGCTTCTGAATATGTAAAGCCTCAAAGGATCTGCCGGTCAGTAGATAATCGGTACTGACATCAAAGAAAGAGCTGATATCGAGAAGGAGCGCAATGGAGCACCCGTGGTTCCCGTTCTCAATCTTCTTGTAATGTTCGTAGCTGACATTCAGCTCATCCGCCATCTGCTGCAGCGTCAATCCGTTTTCCTTACGAAGGGCCTTCACTCTCTGTCCAAATTCTGCCTGGTTGAAATTCATTTCCTGTCCTTTCCGCAGAGCAGGAGAAGACTCCATCTCCGTACGAAGCGGACAAGCATGCATTTTCAGAAAGCAGAACAAAAGAAAAAGCACCGTCGAAATCGAATCATTGAACCGGGTATGGTTCACCCTTGTTCTGATTCGGCTTCGTACGGTGCTTGGTAGTTTTTCAGTCCCCGAAGGGATCCTGCTCCGCTTGCTCGATTAAAAGTCGTTAGTGTTATTTTGTTGTATGTAGTCGGCTTTTACTGTGCCGTAACAGACCATGTCTCCTTTACATCGGTGTTCCGACTTCGATGAGATTTCCGTCGGGATCATAGAACCGGATCACCTTCTGGCCCCAGCTGTGTGTCATCAGCTGATTGACATAGACCGTGTCAGGGTAGAGGGCTTCCAGCTTCTGGATGAATCCTTCGATATCCTTCTCCTCAAAGTACAGCTCACTTGCGTTGCTGCAGGGAAGGATATCTTTCCCGAGGAAGTCCTTCCAGATTGCTGCATCCTGCAGGACAAGGCCTTCCGTCAGGATCATATTGCCGTTGTTATCCAGGATCATCTCCAGGCCAAAGAGATCATGATAATATTTCCTTGACCTTTCAATGTCGTTCACGACGATCAGTACGTTTTTCAGCTTCATATATGCTCCTTTCAGACCTCCCAGACGGGCGCTGCAGTCTGCACACTTTTTTCATGAAATCCTCTGGAAATGGCGTCTTTACGCGGTTTCTGACGATCGAATCTGCTAATCAATTTCGTCATTTCACTTTTCCGATTAGCGGGCTTATTAGCAAATGGAAAGTGCTGTGAAGAAGTCCCGCAGCATTCGCATTCCATCCAGCCTTCCGTTTCCTCCAGATATAACCTGCGATTGACCCTGCCGCAGACCGGGCAGGCAACATCATATGTCATAATCCCTGTACCTCCCTTATACACCCCAGTCCGCAGACTGGTCTTCCAGGTGCCTGTTGAATATGTCTCCCTGTGCTTCGATACTCCGGATATCCTCCATCCGTATCCGCATCTCATCCACCAGGATCGTCCTGGTAACTTCCGCATCTACATTCCGGCAGATGCCAGTGACCGTTTTGTATTGGCCCTGTGAGCCATAGGACTCACTGTTCACATCGCTGCAGGGCTCATAATAGGTGACGGTCACCTGTACACTATTCGCCCTGGCCATCCGGCTGTTATATGTCAGGTTATGGAGGATCCCGAACCTCCGGTCCAGTTCCTCCTGATCCTCCGGACTTAAAACCAGCTGATCCTCATAGAGTTCATTCTTCATCAGGATCGCAAAGTTGAATCCCCTGAGAGCATCAAAAGGAGCAAAGATCTTGGCTCGTTTTCCGAC
>JAFTFD010000027.1 GCA_017449745.1 Lachnospiraceae bacterium | reverse complement strand
TCGACATTGTTGTCAACCTGGTTCATGGGAAAGCCCGCGAGATCATCGAGTTTGCGATGGATATCGTCCAGATTCTGATTCTGATTCTGCTGACTTATATCAGCGCACAGTATGTCTGCAACCTGATCTGGAAACGCGGCATTATTTTCCAACAGGTAGACGGTGCGCTTAAGTACGTGGGGCAGATCAAATTGACCCTGACGGACACGTTGCGTATCCCCAAATGGTATACGGGCATCGCTGTTCCTCTCGGCTTTGGCCTGTCGCTGATTTATGCCGTCTATTTCTTCCTTCGTGACCGCCTTCATATTATCAAGAAAAAGCCCGAAGGCGGAGTTGAGGAAATTGAAGAAGGAGGAGGCGCATACTGATGTTGACATTTACAAATCTGATTCCCATTTTCCTCGTCTTCATTCTCTATTTCCTTGGAATGCCCATTGTCTATGCGCTGTTCGGTTCCACCTTCTTTTATTTCCTGTTTATCAACACAACCGTTCAGCCCTGGACCATTCTCCAGAAAGTTATGAACTCCACCGGCTCTTTCTCCATGCTGGCCATCCCCTTCTTCGTCATGTCCGGTTCCGTCATGAACTATGGCGGTATCGCAGATAAGCTTATGGACTTTTGCGAATGTGTCACCGGCCATATGAAAGGCGGTCTTGCACAGGTCAATGTCCTGCTGAGCATGCTGATGGGAGGCTGCTCCGGCTCCGCCAACGCGGACTGCGCCATGCAGTCAAAGATGCTGGTGCCCGAGATGGAGAAGCGCGGATACTCCAAACAGTTCTCCGCCGCAATCACCGCCGCCTCTTCCGCCGCAACGCCGGTTATTCCTCCCGGAGTCAACCTGATCGTCTATTCTTTGATTGCACAGGCTTCTCTTGGCCGTATTTTTGCCGCCGGTTATGTGCCCGGCATCCTGATGAGTATTTCCATGATGATCGTCGTGACGATCATCGCCCACAAACGCAACTATCCCACCACCCGCGACAAGTTCCCGCCCGTAAAGGAAGTGCTGAAGCAGGCGTTTATCTCCTTCTGGGGTCTGTTCTTCCCCTTCGGCATCATCCTCGGTATGCGCTTCGGTCTGTTTACGCCGGCCGAAGGCGGCGCGGTTGCAGTCCTGTACTGCTTTGTCATCGGCAAGTTTGTTTACCGGAAGCTGGAGTTCACAAAGCACTTCATCCCCATCATGCTGGACACCATTTCTGGGACCTCCAGCGTCGTGTTGATCATGGTCTCGGCCAGCACCTTCGGCTATTACATGAGCATGATCAACCTGCCGAAGATTGTCGCGGCTTCTATCACCACGCTTACCACCAACAAATACGTATTCCTGATGCTGGTCAACGTCGTGCTGCTGTTTATGGGTATGTTCCTCGAAGGCGGAGCTGCTCTGAGGATCGCAACACCTCTGCTTCTGCCGGTTGCGAAGAATCTTGGTATCGATACCATTCACTTCGGTCTTGTCTGCATCGTCAACATCATGATCGGCGGCATTACGCCTCCTTTCGGTTCCATGATGTTTACCACCTGCGGCATCACCGGCTGCCGGATCGGAGATTTTATCAAGGAAGTCTGGCCGGTTATTGTGTGCCTGTTCCTTGTCCTGATTCTTATCACCTTCGTTCCCTGGCTTGTCACGGTTGTACCGGATATGATCTACGGCACTGCCAGCGGCAACCTGGTCAACTTCTAGGACCCAACTTTAGCCTTGTTTCCCCGGTCTTGACCGAAAAAAGAGAGACTGAATACGCAGTCCATCCGCGTATTCGGTCTCTTTTTGTATATCATGTTGTGATCATTAGGGGTTAGCTTCTTCCCGGGACTCCGTGTTACAGATGCTCCGGCTCGCTGTTTCTTGCCCGCAGCCAGTCCCGCAGCCTCTGCAGAGGCGTCGGACGTCTCCGATAAAACGTTTTCCCGGTTTTCTGTTCGATAAACTGTGAGAAGCTCTTTTCTTTCTCCCCAAGGTCTTTCTTCGGGACACAGTACCCTCCGGTTGAGTTGGGAAACAGATAGAAATAATTCATATCCTCGCCCAGCTTGATCAGGTCTCCGTAACCGACCGGTGAAAGCTTTTCCTCGTCTTCTTTCCCCGGATGAAAAGTGATCTCAATTCCCTTGTCGGTAAAACAATATCGGGACGAGGGAAACCCTTTTCCGGAAGCCCTGATCGTCTCCGTCAGCTTCTTCGCCGTATGGTTGGACGAGCTGTAGGTGCTGGTCATCAGATAAGCCCCGTAAGCGACCAGCGCAATCCCCCAGAAGTGCGAAAAGTTCATCGCGCCGATGACTACAACCGCAATGCTCAGGATTGTGCGCGCTATATAATTCCTTGTACAGAAGAGATCATACTGCATGTGAGCCAGCGCAGTCAGACTCTCCTCCGTATGCGTCATGGTCACTTCATACTTTGTCATCTCTTGTTTCGCTCTTTGGTGCTCCGGTGCTGTCACGGATAAACCTCCATCAACAAGCTCAATTTTCATCCTCAAATTGTTTTCAAGACCTGTTTCCATTAAACCACATTATGAAGCGTGTAGCAAGCGTCAAAATGCCAAAAAGCACTGCAAAGAGCATCGGTGCTCAATTGAAAACAGAAGTTTCTGTTTACATATAATAATTTTTACTTAATCTGTCAATTTAAACTCGATTAAGTAAAATATTTTTACCCTTGAGCCTCAATCTCGTGTTGATTTTCGGTTCATGGGGTGATATATTATTACTTAATCTACAAGAAAAAAGCAGATTACGTAAAAATTTGAAAGGTCAGGGATTGATTTGATTACAGGCAGAGAGGAAGAATTAAGACTTCTCCGGCAGGCGCTGCAGGATGATCGCTCTCACTTTATCGCGGTTTACGGAAGGCGCCGTATCGGAAAGACGTTTCTTGTCCGGGAAGCATATGAATACCGATTTACCTTTCAG
>JAFTFD010000339.1 GCA_017449745.1 Lachnospiraceae bacterium | reverse complement strand
AAGGATAAAGCATCATCATGGTCTTTGAGCAGATCCCGTATCCATCCTGATTGATCGGACACCCGTAGGTGCATGTATATTTATCACCGATTTCTTCTCCGTTGCGACAATACCTCTCGGTATTTTCTCCATGAAGAAAGCTATTTTAATAACCGATCGAGGATACGAAAACTATAATATCATCTATCTTTTTGTCATGTGCAAAAAAAACAACAAACAAGAAAAATATCGGAATATCCTCTCTGTTCGAGAGATATTCCGATATTTTATTTTTATCGTCATCTTAACTTAATGACATTGCGCAGAAGCGGGGACGTATCAGTGCTGTCTCTGATATACTGATGACAATTCGATTTGTCATTGACATCCGTGTTGTCATACCCGCCCGAAGGAGGACACGCTCATGTTTACAGACCGTCTCAACACACTTCTGAAGACTATCGGCGCCAGCAATAAGGATATTGCAAAATTCGGCGGCTTCGACCGCACAAATATCAGCCGGCTTCGAAGCGGGGTGCGAAAGCCGGCGCGGACCAGTCCGACCACAGAAAAGCTGATCAACGGAATCTATCTGTTTTCCGATAATAAAAACGGACTTTCGCAGCTGTGCGCCGTCATCGACTTCACGCCCGATGCTTCTGCGGAGCAGATCAGGCAAAAGCTGGCTGACTGGTTGTTTGATGGTGAACCGGGAAATCTGGAGGAGCACCGCACTACCGGCAGATCTTCCTCTCCCAGAGCTTCCGTCTCTGAAGGCGCAGCGCGCGGCAAGCGTAAATCCCGCACAGCTCTACACTCATCTGCAGAAAGACTGGACAGCGTCATGACTCTGACAGAGCTGTCAAACGTGCGTCTGAGCCAGCTTCTCCATGCGGATGCCTCCCTGATCAGCCGGTACCGCAGCGGAATGCGTTCACCGCAGTCCAACCCGGTCATCGCTGAGCAGCTGAGCCATATTTTGCTTGATCGGGTTCTGCGCACAGGAAAGGTGCAGGAACTTTCAGAGATGATGAAGATTCCGGCCAGTGAAATAGATGCGGAAAATTTCTCCGAGTGGCTGTTCCGGCCGGACGAGCTGCCGGAACGGAACATGTACATTGCTGAAGATATGCTCGGCTTTTTCGATACTTATACGACCGATTCCGGCAGGGTGCTGCCGCCCTGGGAAGCCGCGGCATCGTCCGTGAAGCCGGAGGATGCGCGGCCGGTTTACTTCGGGACCGCCGGGCTGCGGGAAGCTGTTCTGCGCTTTCTTGGGGATGCTGTAAAGGAGCGGGCGCCAAGGCTCCTTCTGTATTCGGATGAGGATCAGAGCTGGATGACCGGCGATCCCGCCTTTCTGATGGGCTGGGCGTCTCTGATGAGCGCCTGTGTCCGGAACGGGACGCAGATTCAGATTATTCACAACATCGACCGGGATCTGGCGGAGATGAATGATGCCATCCGGGGATGGCTGCCGCTTTATATGTCCGGCATGATCGAATCCTATTCGTCGACGAAGCCGAGCGACCGCCGGTTTTCACATACGATTTTCCTGAGGCCCAGTGCAGCCTGCATCGAGGCATTTCATACGGCCGGCACCGAGTCCGGCGGTGTCTACCGCTACGATACGGATCCGGAGATTCTTTCGATCTGTGAGTCGGAGTATCAGTCTCTTCTGAAGAAGTCGCAGCTGCTGATGCGCGCCGTCTCTGCCCGGCCTTACGAGGGAGCTTCGGATCTGACCGTGATTCAGAATGAGTTGTCTGTCGCCTCCATGCCGGAAGATCTCGTCCATTCCTTCCATGAGCCCGCGCTGACGGCGTACTGGCAGATGACCCATGAAGCGCTTGCACAGCGGCTGAAAGATGCGTCTGTAATGGTGTGCGAGTGTGTCCCGCTGATACCGCCGGAAAAACTCCTGATTCCAGAAGGCCAGGACACCCATAAAGATTACAGCTTAGATTCTGCAGCTGTAGAAGCAATCCCGGGTTGCCCGCAGCTGTATTACACGCCGGAGCAGTATGCCCTCCACATCCGTGAGATCATCCGGCTCTCAGAGGCCTGCCCGAATTATCGGCTTTATCCGCTACCGGAAACGCCCTTCCCGAATATCCGCCTGTTCATCTCCAAGGACTGGACCCATGTAATCCACGCCTTGCGCCCGGAGCTGTCCTTTGGCTTCTCGCATCCACTGCTGTGCGGTGCCTTCAGCCGATTTGCAGAGGGACTCATGGAGCAGACGAGAATGGATCGGAATACCCTGCGGCGGACGCTGGAGGAGGTTTACCTGTCATCATGATCTGATCTGTGCCGGACAGCTGTGACCAGTACAAGTATGAGAAAAGTTCCGAAAAAAGATGTAAAGGTTGAGCGGTCCCAGTAGCGGAAGTCGCCCCCCGATCAGGTTGATCAGGATGAGGAAAGCCATGACGATTCCGAAAGAAAGCAGGATTACTTTCAGAATCGTGATCAGAATCGTCGGGTTCTTCAGCATCTGCAATTCATAGGTCCAACGATATTTGCCGTCCGGGCACAGGTAGATGTTCTCCGTGACCTTGCGGCCAGTGTGTTCCTCATTGGGGTGCGCCATATTTTGCCCTCCACGCTTTTGAACATCGCTCGATTTAATACGCCCTCCGGGCGTGCGAGCAAAATATCACACATTTTAATGTGTGATGCCTCCCCAGCGAGGAGACGCTACATGTCAAGTCCTTTCATAGCGGACTTGACACAACTCTCATTCTTCCGTAATCATCCTGATCAAGGTAAACTGCCCGTCTGCATCTGTGGAGACCGGCAGGCTGAGTGCCATCAGCGCATCACCGCCCGAAGCGTACTCAAGTCTGACGGTGTACGCTCCGTCCGCTTCCTTCTGTTCTTCTATACTAGCCAGATCACAGGGCCTTCCGAGTGCGTACCGCATCGCGGAATCATCCAGCCAGCTCAGAAATTCTTCCGGCGAGATCCCGTCTCCCAGATTCATATCGTCGTAAAGCTTTCGAAACGCGTCCACTTCCGGAGTTTCTGCCTCAACGGAAAAATCATCGCTGAAGATCACGCGGGTATCCACCTTGTACATATCATCCATGATCGACGTGACATAAGCGTAAATCTCCGTCTCTCCCCAGGTCTGGGCCAGGGTTTTCTGATCCTCTTCCCATTGTTCCCAGGCATCCTCTGTCCGCGGTCCGATCATCTCCCCTGATCCGCCCTTCCCGCATCCGGAAAGTGTGAAGACAAACAGCAGCAGAAATAGAAGTGCTTTTCTCATCCCTTAAGATACCCCGCTTCACCCAGTAATTTTTTCATATACGCCGTATACCGCTGCAGGATATCCTCCGCCGGTCCCTTTCTTTCCTTCTCCGACGAACTTAAATTGACCATCTGCGCCGCTCCGATGAAGATTTTACCCGTGGGGATGGCCTGCGCGAGTCCTTCGAAAGCGCCTTCGGGCGTGTCAGCCGTGGACAGAATGACCTTGTTGTCTTTGCTGAACAGTCCTCCAGCCTTGCGCGGATAGACAATCGTCATGAACCGTCTGGTCGCAGGAAGAAGAATATACTCCTCAATGGATGCTTTAGTCGGCCTTCCCAATACAAATTCTCCGCCTTCATTCACGTCCCAGTGAGTGCGCATAAAATCATATAACTCTTCCAATGTGAATTCCCTGTTTGTGAGAATAACCTGCCGTCCTATCATCGTGAACCTCCTTCCCGTTTGCCTTGGCCAGCTCGTCATACCACTCCTGCATGATCTGGCTTGCTGTGGTCTCGCCGTCCTCAAAGGTCGCGGTGTAGTACATCTCGTCTTCCGTTTCCTCATAAACCCGGCGGATGACATTGCCCTGTCCTTCCATCAGGAAGAAGTCGTAGAAGTCGCCGCCGACTTCTTTTGCCGGTGTCATCGAAGCATAGATGTCAAAATCAGTCCTGTCCGGGTAAGCCGGAAAAACTCTCGGGAGCACGGTCATCTTAATCCGGTTCGCAAGGGCGAGCTCTGCCTCGATCTTTCCCCGCTCGGTAGTGATCTGTTTTTTCTTTTTTTCGGGTTTGTCTGCAGGCATTTTTTCAGGATCCTGTTCATCATTTCTGCGGGCTTGCGGGTAGAGCATAAGCTTGCTTGAGTTAACAGCCTGCCTTATAATCAGTTTAGCCCACGAAGCACCTGAATTCAATATCGAAGGGAACAGGGCAATGTCAGACCGGAAGAATACGCCCTCGCTGTGGACGAGGGATTTTACCATCATTACACTGGGCAGCATCGTGTCGATGTTCGGAAACGCGATGTCCGGGTTTGCCATGAGCCTCATGGTGCTGGACATCTCCGAGTCGACGCTGCTGTATTCTGTTTATATTGCCATGTTCACGCTGCCGCACCTGTTCATGCCGGTCATCTCCGGTGCGCTGCTGGACCGCTTCTCGAGGAAAAAGACAATCTACACGCTGGACTTCTTCTCCGCGTTTCTCTACATCGTGATGGCGGCGGTGCTGTCCGCCGGCTGGTTCTCGTTTCCGCTGTTTGCTGTGTACTGCTTTGTCCTGGGGACAGTCGAAAGCATCTACATGGTTGCCTATGAGAGCTTTTATCCGCTGCTGATCACCGAAGGAAACTACCAGAAGGCCTACTCCATCGCAAGCGTGCTGGAGACCCTCTCAGCGGTGATGGTGCCGGTTTCAACGTTTATGTACAGCAAAATCGGGCTCGCGCCGCTGCTGCTGGTAAACGGGATCTGCTTCTTCGCCGCCGCGGTGATGGAGACGCAGATCAGGACTGAGGAGCACTATATCGAAGAGCAGCAGAAGACGAAAATAGAGGGAGCAAAGCCGGCGCGGCAGGTGATCGAGGACACACGGGAAGGCTTCCGCTACCTCTCCTCGGAAAAGGGACTGCTGGCGATTGCGGCATATTTTGCCTTCTCCGCCATCTGCGGCGGCGTGTCTTCCGTCATTGTGCTCCCATACTTCAAAGGCACGTTTGAGAACGGCGAGTACTGGTATATGTTCGTGATGGCTTTTTCGCTCGCAGGCAGGGCGATCGGCGGCATGATCCATTACCGGCTGAAAATCCCGGCCCGGTTCCGCTACCGCATCGCGCTGGTCGTTTACATTGCCATCTCCATCTTCGAGGGAATCTACCTGTTCTTCCCGTTCCGGGTCATGATGCTCCTGTGTTTTCTCGTCGGGATCGGCGGCATCACCAGCTACACGATCCGCATCTCGGCCACACAGAGCTACGTGCCGGACGAAAAGAAAGGGCGCTTCAACGGTGCGTTCAGCATGCTGTCCACCGTCGGCGCCCTGATCGGGGAATTCTCAGCCGGGATCCTTTCTGAGCGGATCCCTGAGCGGGTCGTCCTGCTCCTGGCCATGCTTCTGTGCGCGCTGGCCGCCGTCGTCTTCATCGGCGGCAGCCGGAGCAGCGTATCGGCGATCTACAACCGCACTGAGTGAACCACGGGCTCTTCCGGCTTCGGCTGAGTCACGGGGAGTCACGGGGACAGGTTCCGTGACTCACTCGATGACATAGAAACCGATACTCTTATACGCTGTAGGACTTTCTACCGGATCCTTTGACCCGAAGGTACTGTTGCTGGAAATGCTCGTAAAGCCAACCGGATAGAAATAGACCTCTTTAAGCTTGCCTTCACTGTTAAATGTCAGCCTGATGTCACTGTACAGATAGCTTGCACCGGATTTCGATTTTACTTTTGTCATCCATTCCTGTATCTGCTCATCCGTCTGTGCAAGAGCCGGATGACAGATTAACTGATACGTAGACTCATACGAATACGCCCACTCCGGATTATCCGCAAAAGCAGCCAATGCTGTATCAGTAGAGTGGCTGCTGGAAGTGAGATCGCTGAGCTCGGTGACGATTCCTTTTCTTGTTCCTCCCGTATCGATCAGCAGTTTTCCTTTGCAGGTGAAAGCGGACCGGGAAACTTTCTTATACCAATCCCCTCCATTGTTTGTTTTTTCCGTCGATTTCCACTCTCCCAGCATGTACCCGGCACCCCGCAGTTCAAATGTATTGTCCGGGTAGATGGTGATCGTACTGATCTCTGTCGGCTGGGGGTCGCCGTGCAGGCCCGGAATCAGACCCGTCATATCATCACGAGCCAGCTGGAGCTTCCTGGTTGCCTGTCTGGCTGAGATGATCCGAATAACTGTGTCTGATTCTCTGTAGCAATGACATACAATACAGACCTTTGAAGTTTCACTAATTCCCAACAGCAGGAACCGATCTTCGTTTATAGAATGCTCAGGCCATCAAACAAGATAGCTCTGTCATCAAAGAACCGTCTCTAGGCAGGGAATATAAAATACTTGAAGTTTTTCCATGCTCCCCGACGGTTTTTACTGCCACCTCTAGGCAAGAAATACAAACCGCTTAAAGATTTTAATGCCCTAAGCCGCTCTCCGATACCGTCTCCGGACAGGATTTTTGAAATGACCGGAACTTTTCCATGCCCTGACTTGTTCTCCGATGTCACCTTCTGGCAGGATTTTTGAAATAACCAAAGTTTTCTCATGCTCTAATTTACTATCACGCCTCAAAGACCTGCCGAGATTGAAGAAACGATGCAGAATTATCCAAAAAATACATGATTATTGTCGTTTCTTCTTGCTAAAGACTGGTCCGTTTTGCCAATATTTATATAGATCACGAGCGGTAAAAGGCAGGTCTCTATAACCATTCTCTTTCAGCAGTTTTCTGACGAAATTGACATCAACTTTGTCCTCAGGTGCGTGGGATCCTTTCACTATCTCGAATGCTAAAGTATCCAGTAATCTGATGAATGACCTGTTTTCTTTCATCCACTGTAAAATAATGATTTCCTTTTCCGCTTTTTCAGTGTCCTTGGATCTGTCCCTGTTTTTGTAAGCCCATCCTGCATATGCCTTCTGTGCTGATCTATAGCCATAACCTTGTGCATCATCCACAATTTCGCCGGTTTCAATATCCTTAATTGCATACCTAATCCCAGCTTTCTCAGAATCCATTGGTGACGAAAATACAATGGCTTTATATCTTTTATTCATACTGCCCCCAATTATTCGCTTGTCATTATAACCAGAACGCCTTAAAATATAACCATTGGATACTCTTTACGACATAATACTGTATCCATTGGTTACTGTCAACAGCCTGGGATGGAGGCGGAAACATGGCAGAAGTGATAATTTTACCGGAAAGACTAAAGAAAGTACGTGAGGAAAGAGGTCTTAATAAAGCTGAGGCTGCAAGACTTCTCGGACTGTCTAAAATGGGATATCTGCGATATGAGTCCGCTGCCAGAACGCCCTCGTATCAGATGATCATATTTATGGCACAAAAACTAAAGACTTCTGCGGATTACCTGACTGGTACAGTGAGTGATCCCGAACCAAAGGAATACGTTATCTCCAAAGCGGATGATCCGGCATTGTTTGCATTGATTTCAGATGTGATCGACCAAAAGAATCCCTCGCGGGACAGACTTCTGGCTTACTACAAACGTCTGAAGGGCTTGGACAAGCAATAACAAAAAGCCTCATGCCGTGACGTAATGTCATAGCACAAGGCTTCAGCTTTACTATGTTGTTTTGTCCTCAGCTTGCCAGTGTCAGTGGTTCAAACTGTTTGTCACTTTCAGAAACAATGAGGATGTAAGCGGACAGGTGTTTTCTTATTCGTATTCTACACGGACTTTCAAATATTAAACATATTTGTTTAGTATTTGTATCTGTTCTGATTTATTTTGATCTCAGTTATCCAGATTATCCTGGCTGTCATGGCCGGTGCTATCAAAATTTTATCAGCGTGATAACATTTCAACATTATACATGCTTAATATATTGTGACGTACTGATCGTATGGTTGAAAAACAGATCCAACAACCGCGAAGCAGGTCCTGAAGGAATGTTATCTCCCGATTCCCACTTTTCAACGGTCTTCTTGGAAACGCCCAGGCATTTGGCAAATGCGGACTGGCTCACGCCTACCCCTTTTCGAATCGACTTTACTTCATCAGCTGTGTATTCTTTCACAGGTATATATTCAATAACCGTTTTTCTACCCTGAGGTTCTCCGTAAGTCTGGATATCTTTCAGATCTTCCTGTAACCCTTCCATCAGGCTTTCATACATAGTGCTCATAGTTCTTTCCTCAAATGTTGCAGGCGGTCCTGCCTTAGGATCCTCCAGCAGCATATTCTGTAAGGAACGAAGATCGTCATCCGTAAAACCTAATTCATTCCACTTTTTTGTAAAGTGTTTCATCTCATAGAACGTTCTTTTCACATCAAGATATTACCCTATTCAATAGGATGTGTCAATTCTTTTTCGCGGCTTCCATAACAAAAATGCCCTGATCCTCCATTCGATTGCATGGCCTCTGCACAGTTAATCTGAGCGTCAATCCTGTCCTTGCAGCGGGAGGATACATCTACGTGATCCGCTGCTGTTACAAGCGCGTTTCGTATCTCCTGATCCAAATAGTTTTCACGCATTTTCTCTCTCCTTCTTAAGACGCTGCAGTGCCGATTTCATCTGCCGCCTCGCCGTGAATAATCTGCTCTTAACTGTACCTTCGAAGACCTGCAGTGTATTTGCAATCTCCTTCACAGACATCTCATTGTAGTAGTAGAGAACGATCACTTCCCTCTGCTGCTTAGATAATGCCTGCAAGGCATTCTCTACGAAGTATCCATCTAATACTCTCTCATACTCATCACTGACCAGCTGCTGCAGCTGACCCCTGTCTGCCGTGTCCTGGATCATTTCATCCGGCACAAGAGCGGCATGTTCCTTTGCTGTTTTTCTCGCGGCCTGTGCCATGATCCGAAAAAGCCAGTACCGGAAGCTCTCATCCTTTCTGAGTTCCCTGACATGGAGCCAGCAGGCAACAAATGTATCCTGCATAACGTCTTCCGCATCCTGTCTGTTCCCACAGATCAAATAGGCCGAGCGCAGTATTGGTATATGGTATTTTTCGTAAATGCTGTCAAAAGCGGACCGGTCACCATTCTTCATTCTTCTGACGAGATATTGCTCATCCATCGGCGTCTCCTTCATGTTTCTTTCAGATGCATCTGTATATTTAGAGACGGATTTGTTCCGATCGGTTCATTCGTTTTTCAAAAAAACCGGCAGCAAATGCCGCCGGTTCTCTGATTCTTATATCATATGCTGTATTCAGTAATCAAAACATTTCTCCAGCACATTACCACGGACAACCTATCTTGTCCTTTCCAATCTCCAACCACTCTGGGCCATCTCCATTCTCATCCAGATTAGTCCAAGCTGAGTAACCTCCCGCCCACTCGCCATTTGTATCCATGATGTATTCACCGAATCCGTATTCCCCCTTTTCAGCATTATTAATCCCAACGAACCAGTAGTGCTTGTAGCCTTCCTCATCCTCATATTCATAGGAATACGGCTCCGTTTCGGACATTTGATCTGTAATATCGATATGCTCGCCATTTACAACGAATATTATCCTATCGTCTTCAACAATAATCGGCTTTGTCAGTGAGTCAGTCATGACCATCACTTCATTCTTGTTTTCTCCGGTCTCTGGATCAATTGTATTAGTGATCGTCATGTTGTTTCCCCATCCGAAAATCTGACGGACGATATGTCCCCCATACGCATAAACCACCATACCTGTTCCTAAGACCAGTATCAATCCGGCACACGCTGCGGTAATTCTGCGCATCATAGAGTATTTAGATAATTCCACTGTTTTCACCTCCATCTTTGTAGTATCGGAGGCATGCAGAACAGAAAATGCCTGTTTGTATTTTTCTCGGTTATTCATCCTCACTCCACTCCTCCCGTAATCTTTCCTTGAGCATCTTTCTGGCGCGGCTTAACCGTACCTTTGCATTACTTTCGCTGATCCTTAGCACCTGACTGATCTCATTTACCGAATAGTCCTCATAATAGAACAGATGAATCACGATCCTGTATTTCTCCGGCAACTGCATCACTTCCAGAAATAAAGTCTCCGATTCCGGTGAATCAAAGCACAACGTCTCCATGTAGTCTTCAATCGGTACGATCCTGTGTCTCCAGAAAGATCTGCGCACGTTTTTTGCTTGATTGACTGTGACGCGCAGAAGCCAGGCCTTAAGATGCTCTTCATTATCAAATTCTTTTGTTGACCGGTGATATTTGAGAAGCGTCTCCTGGACAACATCATCCGCATCCGCCGCGTTCTCACAGATATGGAAAGCTGCGGCGAAGAGATTATCCCTGTATTCCTCGGCAATCACATTAAAATCTAATCGCATAAATATATGGTTCCTTACATTGTTACTAAAAGGCCTTTCAATAATAATACAGATGAACAGGGTGAAAGGTTACAAATGAATCTTCATCCGAATCCTTGTCGTGGACATTTCGAACGTAAAAACCGGGGTACAGGATAAAATCCCCGTACCCCCTGCGTTCGGACTCTGTGAGTCCGCTGTTCATACAGCTTTTCTCCCCTCTGAATGCACACGAACAATCAACTTTTTTACTGAGCCCTGTTCCCTAATCACCAATAAACTGCATAGGATCTACAGGACTCCCATTTACAATTACCTTGAAAGAAAGATTGGTTCCTGTTGCCGTTCCTGTTTTGCCGGCCATTCCAATCACATCACCGGCATGGATCGTCCCGCCAATTTCTGATACTCCGACTTTGGAGAGATGCCCATACTCGGTTTCTATTCCGTCACCGGCATCAACGATGACTGTATTGCCCATCTGCGGGTCATACTGTATGTCTTTTATCTTTCCTCCGATTGCAGCCACAACCCACTCTTCCTCTTCCGCTCTGAGATTTACATGGTCATGCATACGTTCTTCACCGGTCAGCGGATGGACCCTGATTCCATAATAATCACCGACCTCATGTGTTTTTTCCAGAGGCCAGCGCCACTCCTGCGTAACTGCGGAAGCGTTTTGCCCGTTGTCTTCCTCTTTCGGTGTTTCTGATACCCCAGGCGCGTTCGTTTCATCCTCCTCCAAAGTTCCAATCCGCACCAGGATGGCGTCTTTATAGTCAAATACAGTGTAACGCTGGCTGGAAAACAGACTTTCTAACACTTCTTCAAAGGTAATATTCTGCTCATTCGACAGTACCGTAAATTCACTTTCCCTGGCTGCATTATTCCCCCTGCCCCGCAGGGTGAGGCAATACCTGTACTGTTTCCCACGCGCCTCCCACTGTCCGTCCTGTGTCTGTTCGTATGGAACCAGAAGACCGGGCTCATTCCACCAGTATTCGGAAGACAATCCTTCCGGGATCTTAGTTACATTCACTTCCCGCATCAGCATGGAGCTGTCCATCAGCCCGGAATGGTAAAACGAAATCAGCCATTCCGCCGCGGAATAATCCCTGTACTCATAGATTTCATCGTTTTCATCCTCGCCTACATGACCCAGCTTCGCGCCGCGGTCGCGATTATCCACAGGGCAATATGGCACATAGGTTCTCCCCTGCCATCGGATTTCCGTATAATCTTCGCCCGCAAAACTGACAAACATTTCGTCCTGTGTCCCGGACGGCAGCATATCTGTCTCCAGGTCGGCGAAGCTCGTGACTTCCCATCCATCCTGTATCAAATGAGTAAAGCCTTTGTTTTCCTCATTGTCGGGAATGGATGCTGTCCAGATCACAGCTCCGTTTTCATCTAAAGCTGTGATGGTCACACCGCATAGATCCTGAACCCCGTCCAGTGGTTCAAGCCAGAAGGTTTCGCCTTCCTTAAACAATGAACCATCCGCATTCTGACAGCCTCCGCTTGAATGAGGCGTTACTACATCGATGCTTTTCACACCCTTTGCACCGATCGTCAGATAAAACCGCCCAGATGATTCGCCCTCAGCAGGAGTCTTGCCAAGCTCTTTTGATAACGGGTCTGTCATAAGGCATAGAGCTAAAGCAATGCATACTATACCGGCGATCAAAATAATCCAGAAAGTAGGTCTCCTGTAATTTAACACGCCTTTCACCCGCTCCTTCACCCCGACTTCACCGAAGGCCAGAGGGCATGCAGCGATGCGTTTTCTGGAAAAGCTGCAGTCAAGAATTGCCTGACTATATGCTGCCATGGCATCCTTGTCCATGTCGCGGATCACTTTCTCATCGCATGCCATTTCTATATCCTTGCAAAGAAGGATATATGCGATCCAACATAGTGGATTAAACCAGTGAACAGCCAGAAGCAAATATCCGAATGGCTTCCACCAATGATCATGGCGCTGAAGATGTGCCCTTTCGTGCCGGAGTACGAAGCTTAATGTATCACCATCCATGAAAGAAGGCACATAGATCAACGGCCTGAAAACTCCCAGAATGAATGGGGTATTTATCTCATCACAGGCAAATACATCTTCTCCGACAGGCATACATGCCATGACACTTCTCTTCAGCTTCAGGTAACTGATCAGCGCATATGCAAGCATCAGGATCATTCCCGTGATCCATACAGCTGCTGCGATTGGTATGATGATCTGAAGAGGACTCACGCTGTCCCCGGGATTCGGGGTAAAGGATGCCGATATCGCAGGATTGACCATATCGTTTACAAGGGTGATCCCCGTATTAACAGAGGGCCTGTTCTGATCAGCGATCCCGGACGGAATCGTCTCCGTACTCGGGATCAGGCTGAATGTGCTTTCCATAGAGAATGGACAGATCAGCCTAAGCGCAACCATTCCCCAGAGCAGGCAGACTGTCCACTTAGGTGCCGTCCTGAGAAGCTGCCGCGCAGCGATCACAGCAAGGATAAGCCAGCTGGCTGTAATACTCATATTCAATATTTTGAGGAATATAGCACTCATACTTACCCCTTTTTGAAAGAATCGATCAGCCTCTGGATCTCCTCAGCCTCCTTAGCTGAGAGCTTTTTCCTTGAAGTGAATGCTGCTACAAAAGCAGGGAGAGATCCCTGATATGACTCTTCAATGATCTGTTCGCTTTTGGAAGCGTAGAAATCATCACGCGAAATTCGTGAGGTCACAATTCCGTTCACATTCTGAAGCAGGCCCTTCTCACACAGCTTTCGCAGCACGGTGTAAGTCGTTGGTTTTTTCCAGTGCAGCTCCTTTTCACAAAGCTTTACCAGCTCTCCCGAACCGACAGGCTCATACTTCCATACAATATCCGCGAACCGTTCCTGCACGTTCCCAAGTTCAATATCACCCATAGTCAACACTCTCCTGAATTTGGTTTATCTTGATAAACCTTATCTAAGAGTTTACTCGAGTAAACCAAACATGTCAAGTGTAATCATAATCTTCGTCTTACACATTTACAGCATTTTTCCCTGCAGGCAATCTGCACGCGCGCAAGCGCGCTATAAATAAAAAGAAGGCCAGCTCCTTAGGACATCAAGCTCTCCAAGGGTCTGGCCTACTTTTTATCTGCATCATCTGCATCGTTTGTAGCGTTCGCGATCATTCGTACTCGATACTGGCAAATTTGGAAAGATTCTTCTCCTTTTCAAAGAATGCTTTTTCCAGTCTTTTGTATTCATCATCCGTACACACCTGCCGGCACATATTCTGCACTTAATAGGATAGAAAAACAGCGCTGTCTGAAATACTTGAAATCAGATAGCGCTGCTTCTTTTGGAATAATTCAGTTTTAGAGAAATATTGTCAATCTGCTGTCAGACCTTAAACATTTTTGCTTGCAACCCGCAAAAATACCGGGCTTCTGACAAATCAGAAATTATTCGTATTCGACCGTTGCGGGCGGCTTGGGAGTGAAGTCATAGAGCACGCGGTTGATCCCGGGAACCTCTGTGATGATCCTCTTAACGAGGTGATCGATCAGCTCGTCCGGAAGGTGCTCAACAGTAACTTCCATGACATCCGTGGTGTTGATCGCACGGATGATGCATGGCCAGTCAAAGGTACGTTTGCCGTTCTTGACACCGGTGGACTTAAAGTCCGGAACAACTGTGAAGTACTGCCATACCTTGCCCTCAAGGCCGTTCTTTGCAAATTCCTCGCGCAGGATCGCATCGGACTCACGGACTGCTTCGAGTCTGTCGCGTGTGATCGCGCCGGGGCAGCGTACGCCGAGTCCCGGGCCGGGAAACGGCTGACGGAAGACCATGTTGTCAGGAAGACCGAGCTCTTTACCTACGAGACGGACCTCGTCCTTGAAGAGGATCTTGACCGGCTCTACAAGCTCAAAGCGGGATGCGATGTCCTCGGGAAGACCGCCAGCATTGTGGTGTGCCTTAATGCCTGCCTCGCTCTCAAGGATATCCGGCCAGATCGTACCCTGTGCCAGGAATTTCACGCCATCGAGCTTTCTGGCTTCTTCCGCGAATACATCGATAAACTCCTCACCGATGATGTGTCTCTTTGTCTCCGGATCGGAAACGCCGGCCAGCTTGTCGAGGAAGCGGTCCACAGCGTCCACATAGATCAGGTTGGCATTCATCTCATCGCGGAATACCTTAATAACCTGCTCAGGCTCGCCTTTGCGAAGCAGTCCGTGGTTGACGTGCACGGAGATCAGCTGCTTGCCGACTGCCTTGATGAGCAGTGCAGCAACTACAGAAGAGTCTACGCCGCCGGACAGTGCCAGCAGGACCTTGTTGTCACCGATCTGTGCGCGGAGCTCTGTGATCTGCTCCTCAATGAATGCCTGCGCCAGGGCAGGGGTCGTAATTCTTTCCATGTTGTCAGGTCTTCTGATTTCTGCCATTAATCTTCTCCTTCTACAGTGAAATTACGATGCTACTATTCGGGCCGTCCGAAGCATTAACTGCTGAGGGCGTACCGTTACAATACGAAATAATAATTTATGATTTTACCCTTTTCATGGGGATAGCACAATTATGAATTTCGACAGAATTATGAATCAAAATACGCTGTTCACTGCTATTCTGGACAATGACAGATACGGTATCCCGATACCCCGATGTATATGGTTATGGCGGCATACTGCCTATCTCCCGTACCGCACCTTTTCATAAAGCGCATGCAGTTCTTTCGTCTCTGCAAGTTCGCTGATCCCGGCAAGTTTCTCCATTTCTTCGGGTGTCTCCGAAGCTCCCGGCCGGTCCTTCCGGTTTTTTCTGATCATCTTGCGATAGCGCTTCCTGATCTTCTCCTCTTCGGTAAGGAATAAGGTGCGGTGCGTACTCGCCGTCTCCAGAGATACGGTCTCGTCCTCCGGCTCGAGTCTGACGGCAATGTCTCCGTTCTCTTCCGGTCTGTTCCTGAATTCGGCAAAAATACGGCGGATCGCATAAAAAATACCGACAGCGATCAGAACCACGCTGACGCCGGCAACGATCCAGGCAAGGTACTCCCAGCCGATCCACGGCTCCGGCGCATCCTCAGCCAGCATCGCCATCAGGTCTTCCTGGCCGCCCATTCCCTCCTGCTGCGGCACCTCGAACATCTCAGGATCCAGCACGATATCGACAGGCTTGTTATCTGTCTGGCGAAGATCGGCATAGCGGCGCCATCTGCCCGCAAAAGCCGATAAGAGGATCGAAGCGCCCATGACCAGCAGGAAGACAGCGAGCACTGCCGTGCTGATCCTGCGTATCCTCTTTTCCGGAACGTGGCTGATATCATGTCTGTTGCGCAGATACTGCTCTGTCGAAGTCAGGAACTGATAAACGACCAGGATCACCAGATAAGCCGCTTCGCTCCGAAATGCTATATCACACATACTGCTGCAGTTGACCAGCACTCCCAGTATATACAGCAGTGCAAACCAGACCCCGCCTCCGATTCCGGGTCTTTGCGTAAGATGCACATTTTCCCGCCAGTCTGGATCATTCTCCAGAACTGCCTGCCGGCGCCTGTTGTCCTCCATTCTGATTCCAAAACAGTCCACAGCAAGAATTACTGTCTGCACTGTCAGCACGACCCAAAGATAGATCCTGACCGTCCCCTCAAAATACGCCCCGCTCAAAGAAGCTGCTGCGGCAAAGACGCCCGTCAGCACCGCCGCAGTCACGATCAGATACAGCCATAGGCTCTTTGCCCTCATCACAGCTGTACGCAGGATCATATTGGCAGGCAGCAGCAGTCCAAGCGCAATGGCATACATGACCGGAATATAGCTGTCATTTCTCTCTTTTAGCAGCATGTACAGCACACCGGCAAGCGGTGCCAGGACCATGGCAGCGTGAAGCCATTCACATATGGTGATCAGAAATTGTCTTATCCGTGCACTCATTATCGTCCTCAGCCACTAAATTCTTCATCTGCTCCGTTCTTCAGTCACTCACATTCTGAACTGTTTGTTCCCCAGCCGCTTAGTTCTTCATCTCCCAATCGATGCAGTGGATCCCCTGGGATACCGGCGTTCTCTGGCTGCCGTGCCTGTGCGGGATCACCAGGATGCAGCTGCCATCGATCTGCTGCTGATGTTCCCTGATCCAGTCACTGTCAATATTTTTAGAAATAAGGATGCGGACTCTGTCCGCGTTTTCTGCGGATTTTCCCGATGTCGGAGCAGGTCTAGAATCTGACTTTTTAATTGGAGGTACCGATCCGGAGAACGCCATATCCGCAAAAGGTACCGTATCGCGGTTCGTCATTTTTCCCGTCAGAAATCTCTCCAGGCTCTGATGCCTGTCCTGACCGGACGCTGCCGGAAAAAGGGTATAGCCATCCATAGTCTTAAGAGTGTGCCCGTACTCCGCCATCTCCTGCTGCGTCGGCCTGATATTGATCCGGAACTCCACTGTTCTGGCCGCCATCATCAGCTTTTCACACAGGGATGCCGCGATGGAGATGCTCTCCTCGACAAGCGGCGAGTGCTTGAGGATCCCGCTGTCCTCCACATCGAGACAGACCTCGATCTCCTCTGAGCGGACAGAAGTAAAAGTATTTACCATCAGGTTCCCGCTGCGCGCACTGGCTTTCCAGTTGATCGTCTTCATCGGGTCCCGGATCGTGTATTCCCGGATGGAGGCAAAAGCAAAAGGATCTTCGTAAGTCTTGTGGTTGCTTTCAAGTTCCCCGAGGATCGTCTCGACACTGGTGATGATCCTGGAGACATCTACTCTTCTGGCGTAGGCATAGATCCGGTCCGTTGTGCTGCATTCCATGCGGTACCGGTAGATATGAAGAAGAGATGGAGCCTCGCAGACAACCTGGCTGACATCGTAACAGCCGCGCTCTGCCGCTTCCATCTCATATTTTCTGGTGATGCTCTCCATCCCCAGAAGGGCGAAGAGATCTTTCTTGTAGATATAATCGCTGATCTGCGTGTTCTCCGCATCCGTAAAACGAATGCCGATCGGCACGCGAAAACCGATCTCCATGACGGGGACTGGCATTTTTTTCCTGTTCTCTATCACTTCCGTCAGCTCAAAAGTTTTGCCGACATAGGTCGCGGGGCGCGAAAAGGAGATCCCGACGCTGACGCCGCGGTCCCATCTTCTGCTGTAAAAATAATTCCACGCGACAAGCGCAAGGCACAGCAGTGCCGCCAGTACGGCGATCATCTGCGGCTCCAGTCCTCGGTCGGCACAGGTACGGATCCGAGGATCTGCGCTATTCTGCCGCGGCGGTCCGCATCGGACGTCTCTTCCGTGAGACACCTGTGGGCAAGGACCGACTCCGCAACACTCTTGATATCTTCCGGCACGACAAAGTCCCTGCCCTGTACAAGGGCAAATCCCTGTGACGCGCGAAGAAGCGCCAGCGTTCCGCGCGGGCTGATACCTGTATAGCCGTACTCATACCCGCTTCTGGAAGCCTGCACAAGTTTCACAATATAATCTCTTAACTCGCTGTGCACAAAAACATGCCTGCAGTCCTGCTGCAGCCGGACGATCTCCTCCCTGGAAGCGACACTCTCCAGCGTCTCCAGCGGCTGCGCTTCAATGAAACGGTCCAGCATGCTGCGCTCTTCCTGCGCGGACAGGCGCCCCATGTTGATCTTCATCAGAAACCTGTCCATCTGCGCTTCCGGCAGCGGAAAGCATCCGATCGTCTCGACCGGATTCTGCGTTGCGATGACAAAGAAAGGTTTCTCAAGGCTGCGCGTCTCTCCGTCGACTGTCACCTGGCCCTCGCCCATGCACTCAAGGAGCGCGGACTGTGTCCTTGGCGTCGCGCGGTTGATCTCGTCGGCCAGCAGCAGATTTGTAAACACGGGCCCCTTCCGGAAAACAAAAGTACTCTTTTCCTGGTCAAAATAGCTAAGCCCTGTCACATCGCTGGGCAGCAGATCCGGCGTAAACTGGATCCTGCCGAAATCAAAATCCATCGATTTTGCAAGGGCTCTCGCCAGCACCGTCTTGCCGGTTCCCGGAACATCCTCCAGAAGGACATGCCCTCCCGCAGCCAGCGCCGCCAGCAGCAGATCGGTGACTGCCTCCTTGCCGATCATGACCTTCGCCACGTTTTCCCTGATCTTTTTCAAGACATCGCTCATGCCGTTTCCTCCGCGGTATTTTTGCGTGTTGTCAGTTACAGGCTTACCAGCTTACTAATTCTGGGTTTCCTCTGCTTGCTTTGTTTTCCCCGTCTCTTCTGTCTCTTCCGTCTCCTCCGGCTCCTCTGTCACCGGCTCCTCCTGCGGAAGTCTTCCGTACAGTTCAGACAGTCCATATATGCTGCGCGCAAGGTCGTCAGAGAGGAAATGAGGCTTTAATCTCCACTGCCAGTTGCCGTCTGCGACACCGGGGCTGTTGATCCTTGCCTCTTTTCCTTTGACCAGATAATCCTGCAGGGGAATGATGCAAAGCTCTGCCACGGATCGGTATGCCTCGCGGATGAAATCCCACACAAATGCGCCGTAATCCGTATTCACGGAATTGATATAACGGCGGACGTAAGATCTCGCCCCCTCATTCAATTCCTCTACCCATGCGCGAGCTGTGGTATTGTCGTGTGTTCCCGTATAGACAACAAAGTTCCGCTCATGGCGATGTGTGAGATAAGCACTGTCCCAGCTGGTAAACGCAAACTGCAGTACTTTCATTCCGGGAAGCCCGCTGTCCTTAAGGAGCTTTTCTTTCTCCTCTGTATTATTTCCGAGGTCCTCTGCGATCATGTGCAGGCCTTCCTCGCGCATCTCGGGAACCTGCTCCGCTGTTTTCCGGAAGAAGTCGATGCCCGGTCCTTTGCACATTTTACCGTTTAGTGCCGTCTCATCCCCATACGGTATCGCGCAGTATTCCGAAAAACCATGGAAATGATCGATGCGGATGACATCATATAGCTCATAGCTGCGGCGGATCCTCTTCACCCACCAGTCATAGTCCCGTTTTTTAAGGTGCGGCCAGTCGTAGATCGGGTTTCCCCAGAGCTGTCCGGTCGCGGAAAACACATCCGGCAGGCATCCTGCGACGACCGTAGGCTTCAGATCCTTGTCCATCAGAAATGCTTCAGGATGAGACCATGCATCCGTGCTGTCCAGTGCGACATAGAAAGGGATGTCTCCAATGATCCGGACATTGTGCTTATTGGCGTATTTTTTCAGCGCTCTCCACTGCAGATCGAACATGAACTGCTGGAATTCAAAGAAGCCGATGGTCTCCTTGAGTTCTTCTTTGGCCTTTTTAAGTGCCTGCGGCTTTCTCAGGCGATATTCATCGTCCCAGTCGCTCCAGCCCTTGCCCTCATGCAGTTCTTTCAGCGCCATAAAGAGAGCATAGTCCTCCAGCCAGAACTGTTCTCTGGCTGTAAACTCGGCATAATCTGCCTCCTGATCCATCTTCTTTTCCAGGAATCTGCCATAGGCAATACGCAGTACGTCGAAGCGGTTATTGTAAAGCGCGCCGTAATCCACGCGCTCTTCATCGCGTCCGAAGTCTCTGCTGTTCACTTCATCCCAGGTCAGCAGGCCCTTCTCGATCAGATCCTCCAGGCAGATAAAATATGGATTTCCCGCGAAAGCGGAAAACGGCTGATAAGGAGAATCGCCGAAGCCTGTAGGCCCCACCGGCAGGATCTGCCAGTAGCCCTGTCCCGCTTTGCTAAGAAAATCTACAAATTCATATGCCTCTTTGGAAATGCAGCCGATCCCGAACCTGGAAGCCAGGGATGAGATCGGCATTAAAATGCCGCAGCCTCTCATTGTTTACGTGCTCTCTTTCTATTTTTTTTTGATAATTAAATTTAATACTTATTTGTTACTGCCTGTCCGGTAATGCTTGCAGGGATAAACTAATCTGGAAGCGTCTGTTCGCAATGCCTGCAGGAATAAACTAATCTGGAAGCGTCTGCCAGCAATGCCTGCAGGAATAAACTAATCTGGAAGCGTCTGCCAGCAATGCCTGCAGGGATGTTTCCTGCAGCTTCTTATTGGATGATTGCTGTCATAACCACCCTGTATACATCCAGATTCGTCGAATCCCGGTAATGCAGGGCGTCCTTGAAATCGAACTGCCCCCTGTACTGCGTGATCACAGAATTTGTGTCAATGTACTGCACATTCTCTGAAAGCCCTTCCTGCATTTTCAGGTTCCATTCATCGATCTTTGCATTGGACAGGCCATTCGGGAGCGTTTCCCGCACCGGATTCACAGAGGTATAATACACCAAGGCACCTTTTCCAGTCCAGTCCTGTGCTTTTTCATTCACATAGTCCACATAATCATCTGCGGTTATCCGCGATCCTATGTCATTGACCCCCATCAGGATCACGACCGCCGTATTTTCCCCGATCTCCTCCTGCACAGGAGGGACGCCATACTCCTTCATCCAGGCAAGGCCCATACCTTCCCTGGCTGACCATATATCTCCGTTTTTATCTTCCAGATGTACTTCATGGAGACTCTGGTCCTTACTCAGCGCCCAGTACATGCCGACTGTCCTGGAGTCACCAATGAAGATCACCCGTCTGCGTTCTCCTCCCGGGAAGGCATCAAACGGATCTTCGGGAAACTCATCCCAGACAATGAGGCCAAGTAAGTCCTGGTCATCTCCTCCCCATGTGTCATTTGCGTCACTCCGGCCATCCTGGCTGTCCTGGCCGGACGCCTCGTTCTGCGCGTCCCCGGCACCGTCCTCACCTTCTGAAGGCTGAAGCGGGCCCGATCTCGAACCACCACTTCTGTCCAGCCACTTTTCAGCTTCTGAAATTAATTTCCTAAGGCCGGTGAGCTCCCCGTCTTCTTCAGCGCCATAAGCATCCCTGTTTTTATATAACTGATACCCGCAGACTGCCCCTCCCGCAAGGACCAGGATCAACAGCAGGATCAGCAGATTTCTGAAAAGGTTTAGATCGTCTTTCATTTGGAGTCCTTATACTGGTTGCTTCCAGTTAACAATAGATATGCTGTGCAAAATCCTTCTCCAGCATATTGTACCATCATGTTCCGGTATGAGTTAGATATATCCGAAAATATATAGTATGTAAATTATTATGCCAATTCCCTGAGAAGGTCAAAAAACTGTTCTCCGTATTTTGCCATCTTTACGGCTCCAACTCCATGGATAGTCTGCATTGCTGCTTTCGATTCAGGTTTCAGGCGGCTCATCTCCGCAAGTGTCCTGTTATCGAAGATCATGTATAGACGCACGCCTTCTTTTTCTGCTATCTCAGCTCTTAGTTCTTTGAGCGCATTATATCGTTCCAGTTCAACCCCGCTCAACCTTTTAATATATGCTTCCGTTCCAAGTTTACATCCTGTTGTTTCCATTGAATTAAACAATGCATCGATCTTTCTGACGATCTGATCATTTTTTTCATATTGCAGATCCTGAAACAATTCAACAAGATCTATACGCACAGTTGTACTGATGGCCGGACTATATACGTCGCTTGAATGAATAGTAAATTCAAGTATATGGGAAAGCATATCCGATGCCGTTTCAGTCACTACTTCCGGTTCTGTTTCCGCTGTTTCATAATAACTAATATCCTCGCCGATCATCTGTGCTTTATCAATAATATAGTTTTTAAAGTAATTGTAATTCATTTTCGTTCCTTTCTTGGATTAACCCTTTTTTAGTTTTAGTTCGTGGAATTTCAACAGTGCTTCCATTGTTAATTGCATTGTCCTAATTGATGTAATACCGGATTGCTCTTTCTGCAGCCCTGATATTCAGGGGATGCGTTGAAGTCTCATGAAGCAAGATCAACCTGTCTCCCGGAAATATTCCATTTTGCTCATAAATACTGATCCGCTGCAGAGCATTCTCCAGATAGACCGGGTCATCCATCATACCAAGATGTTCAAGATAGACCTCTTTTCTCAATTTCACGTTCAGCATAGTAAAATCAGGATATATCGTTCCGATCCCTTTTAGATCTAATGGATACTCATATCGATAAGGAATGTGCAGTTTATTCAACATATCTGCGATGAGTATTTCAGACTTTGACCTGACACGTTCCCCTTTGGCAGTGAAGAACTCCGGTGAATCCTCCATGAATTTTTTTCTTTCATATGGAACATTCTGCCACTGATCTGCGAATTCCTTATCAGGTAACACTATAGGCGTAACCAGCTTTTGCCGGTCTTTAGATAAGTTTGTATAAACATCTTCCACCATTATTTCCGGGATTCTTCTCTGCAACCCGTCAATAGCTTTCAGCTCTTTCTTAGCAGAATTAAGTATTCTCTCGTCGTATTTCTTTTGCGCCAGAGATTTGGCGAACACATCCTGCTTCCGCAACAGATACTTATCTTTCTGCTGTTCTGTGCTGATGTAGTATTGAACATAACTCCCGTGGCTTCTGATATGCAGAGTGCCTTCCGGTGCCTTACTCAATGCTCTTTCCTTCTCACGGATCAACAACTCGAGTGAAGCCTTCCGATTAAGTAATGACTCATAGATAGATGGCAATTTACTATTTCTCCTTTGTATTGATGAATATGGTTTTGTCGTTCCTTTCTTTATAATGTTCTCATATCATGATTGGTCTTTCTTAATATTGGCCTCTCATCAGATTGGCTTGCTTTATATTGGTCTCTCAACAAATTGAACTCCTTTTCAATAAATCCTCGCATGGTTTGATTACCTTTTGTTCTACAAGTTTCTCGTTAGATAGGCATTTTATGGCGGGACACCGCTTATGTTCCCGCAAACTATCGCTCTTTCTTTTTGCATTCCAGTGGGAAGATAAGCCCTATACGGGCATTTGCTTAAATTGAGCACTCTTCTGTTGTGCGGGATATTTGTGTGTGCGCAGTGCCCACGGTTATTAGTGGATATACTAAATATATTTGTTGTGCGATAAAACAGCCATTTCATCAGCTGTACCTCCAAATGTTTTTATTCGTTCTCTTTTGTTGTGAATAGTAAAGTCCGAAAAAAAGCGGTCACGTGCAAACAGGTAGTCCTGTTATAAAATGTTGCTTAGGACTTTTTTCCTCGCGGTCATTTATCCCATTCCTTCTTTTCTTTGTTGTGACAACAAAAAATCCGAGGTTTTGAATTTACCTCTATGTCCCATCATTTCTTTGATATTTGTTGCGAGAGTCTTGAAATGGTCAGTTTTCCACACATCTGAATGCGGGAAATCCGTGGTCTTTGTCGCGCGCTGTAAAAATGCCAATTTATGTGCACAACCTGTTGCAACGATATTCGCCAATTATGTTGTGAATAGCTGTATGACCACTTGATTTCAGAGTATGGCAGAAAGAATTAGAGTCTGAAATGAAAGGTATTAGAAACCTGATAGTTTAAAATGAGAGGTATTTGACTGCAGGGAGTTTAAAATGAAAGTATTAGACTGCAGGAAGTTCAGAATAAACGCTATAAACGGGGATACGAATCAGAATTTTGTAATGTAGTGGATGAATAAGAAGTGCAGGCTAGTTGTAGGAAACAAGAAACACAAGCAGGAATAGGAAACAAGAAATACACAAAACATTAGTTAAGTTATACAAACAAGAAAAGACAAACAACGAAATAGCCGAAAAAGATATGGCATCTGGACCGAATCTCCGGCTCAGATATTGCTCATTTTAAACCAAACATGAAAACAAAATCAAGAACCGCAGCCAAAAAAGTGCCGCACCTCACGGTGCGGCACTTTGCATCTTGCATTATTCTGCGATGACCCAATCAGCATTCAGATGATATCTGTATTCAATTGATATCTGTACTCAGATGATATCCGAATTCTCATTTATCTGTATTCAGATGCTATCCGAATTCAAATCAGGTCTGGGCCGGGTTCAGATCAGATCTGAGGGCCTGCAGCGACGAGAGCCTTACCAGCCTCGTTGCCTTCATACTTCTTGAAGTTCTTGACGAATCTCTGAGCAAGATCCTGAGCCTTTGCATCCCATTCTGCAGCATCTGCATATGTGTCGCGAGGATCAAGGATACCTGTGTCAACGCCCGGAAGCTCTGTAGGAACCTCGAAATCAAATACAGGGATCTTCTTTGTAGGAGCCTTGTTGACATCGCCGTTCAGGATAGCGTCGATGATGCCGCGGGTATCCTTAATGGAGATACGCTTGCCGGTTCCGTTCCAGCCTGTGTTGACGAGGTAAGCCTTTGCGCCGACCTTCTCCATCTTCTTGACAAGCTCCTCTGCATACTTTGTAGGATGCAGCTCAAGGAATGCCTGGCCGAAGCAAGCGGAGAATGTAGGTGTGGGCTCAGTGATGCCGCGCTCTGTTCCTGCAAGCTTTGCTGTGAAGCCGGACAGGAAATAGTACTTGGTCTGCTCAGGTGTCAGGATGGAGACCGGAGGCAGTACGCCGAAAGCATCAGCGGACAGGAAGATAACGTTCTGAGCATCCGGACCAGCGGATACAGGGCGAACCTTCTTGACGATGTTCTCGATGTGCTCGATCGGATAGGAAACACGTGTGTTCTCTGTCACGCTCTTGTCAGCGAAATCGATCTTGCCTTCTGCATCAACAGTAACGTTCTCAAGAAGAGCGTCACGTCTGATTGCATTGTAGATATCGGGCTCGGAATCCTTGTCAAGGTTGATAACCTTAGCATAGCAGCCGCCCTCGAAGTTGAAGACGCCATTGTCGTCCCAGCCGTGCTCGTCATCGCCGATGAGGAGTCTCTTGGGATCTGTAGACAGTGTTGTCTTACCTGTGCCGGACAGACCGAAGAAGATTGCTGTGTTCTCGCCGTTCATATCTGTGTTTGCAGAGCAATGCATGGAAGCGATGCCCTTCAGCGGCAGATAGTAGTTCATCATGGAGAACATACCCTTCTTCATCTCGCCGCCGTACCATGTGTTCAGGATGACCTGCTCACGGCTGGTTGTGTTGAAGGCTACGCATGTCTCGGAGTTAAGGCCATAATCCTTGTAGTTCTCTACCTTAGCCTTGGAAGCTGTGTAGACAACGAAATCAGGCTCGAAGTTCTCAAGCTCTTCTGCTGTGGGCTGGATGAACATGTTCTTAACAAAGTGTGCCTGCCATGCAACTTCCATGATGAAGCGGACAGCCATACGTGTGTCAGCGTTTGCACCGCAGAAAGCATCCATGACGAACAGTCTCTTGCCGGAGAGCTCCTTCTGAGCAAGAGCCTTCATAGCTGCCCATGTCTCCTCGCTCATCGGGTGGTTGTCGTTCTTGTACTCATCAGTCGTCCACCAGACCGTATCCTTGGAGTTCTCATCCATAACGATGTACTTGTCCTTAGGGGAACGGCCAGTGTAGATACCTGTCATGACGTTGACAGCACCGAGCTCTGTCTCGACGCCCTTCTCATAGCCTTCCTGCTCGGGCTTCATCTCTTCCTCATAAAGGAACTCATAGGAAGGATTGTAGACGATCTCAGTAGCGCCTGTGATGCCATACTTAGTTAAATCAATCTTTGCCATCGTACGTTAACCTCTTTCTTGTAATTGATATATGGTTGATACGTTAAACTAACATAACTGTGCATACTCCTAGTCTTTTTAACATATTTGACACTAAAAATCAATATCCGCAGCCTTTTCCGACGTGGAAAAACATCGAAACTGTTATTTTTTTAACATTCGCTCTCTGCCACAGTCAGCAACTGCCTGCACCTGTGCCGCACGGCAATCCGCGCAAGCTTCTGCTTCACAGCAAAAGCCACTGCCTACGCCTGCGCCGAACCAGTGATCCGCGCGAGAACCTCTGCGTCGCAGTAGAAGCGGCAGCTCGACATTCTCACAGGATTTGCCGAAACTGTATCGTAAGCCCGTCTCAGCACCTCTTCCGGAACAGAGATGCCGGGGAACGCTTTTTCCATAAAGCCGCAGAAGTCGTTCACATCCGTAAAACCTGCTGCCTCCAGTACCGCGCTGCGGTCTTCTTCCGGCATTTCTTTCAGGAATCCGGTGAGAAAATACCCGCAAGCCATACCGTGCGGCATGTGAAGGTCATAGGTCACGGTGTAACTGAGCGCATGCGGAATGCTGGTGCCAGTCTGTGCGATGGCGATCCCCGCAAAAGTCGACGCTCTCATGAGGCGCGCAGCAGTCTCCTCTCCGGCTGCAGCAGTATTTTCTGCTGAGGCTGCCGTCTCACTTGCCGCAACAGCTGCGCCTTCCGCCTCACTGCAGCCCGCCCTTAATGCGCTGCATCCACCTGGCAGCAGTAGATCCTTGCAGGAGCTCCAGATCCGAAGGCCTGCCAGGGCCGCTGCTTTACTGTAGTCATCCGCTGCTTTTGATTCGTAGCTCTCGATCATGTGCGCAAGGGCGTCGACCGCCGTGTTGGTGATAATGGACTGCGGCGCATTCGCAAGATACTTGCCGTCGACCAGTGCGAGCTTCGGGAAGATCCTGTGGGGGATCGATGCTTTTGTTTTCTTTTCATGCCGTGTCAGGACGCTGACGCCTGTCACTTCCGATCCTGTGCCGCAGGTCGTCGGGACCGCCACCACATCGAGCGAGCGGGTCGGAAGCTCTCCGTTATACAGGTCCTCTGCCAGGATCTCTGGCCTGTACATCAGGAATGCGATCGCCTTGGCCGCATCCATAGCGGAGCCTCCGCCGATTCCGATCACAAAATCA
This sequence comes from Lachnospiraceae bacterium, assembly GCA_017449745.1. Lineage (GTDB taxonomy): Bacteria > Bacillota > Clostridia > Lachnospirales > Lachnospiraceae > CAG-791. The sequence continues at coordinate 60,769 of JAFTFD010000339.1, read as the reverse complement.
GCGGCCTGCTCCTTTCCGTAGATCGCTCCTTTGACTACCGTTTCCACGGAAGGATTCTCTTCGATCTCAGCGAAATGGCACCACGCAGTGCCATTGTCCTCAAGAACCTGCGTCACATCTGCGAGCGCCCCGCATTTTTCCGCCGAATGCCTGCCTGTAACGATCAACGCCTTTGTGCCGCAGGATGAGAGATCTGCGGCATGTTTTTTAACACAGTCTTTTTCATCAAAAACCCTTGTCGGCATGTAAAATTTCATAAGAGGTCTCCTTTGTAATACGCTGCTCCACTGCGGAGCCGGTTTGAATTACTGTACTTTCCCGACTCCATTTCATTATATATAAAGGCTGCCGGATGTGCTAGAATAGCAGCATGAAAATATGGATCACAAGACACGGACAGACAAACCTGAATAAAGCGCGCCTCATGCAGGGCCTGACGGACGAGCCGCTCAACGAGACCGGCCTGGAACAGGCCAGGCAAACGCGCGCCCTGCTGGAGGAAACACACCCCGGCATCGTTTTTGACGCAGTCTACGCCAGCCCCCTGAAAAGGGCCATCGTCACCGGCTCCATTATCGGAAATGTTCCCGAGGATCAGATCATCCGCGATGAGAGGATCATCGAGGCTGACTTCGGGCGGTATGAAAAAAAATGCTACTGGCTGGTCGGCCCGCGCATGACTTTGTACTGGGGATTTCCGGAGTATTTTCCTGCACCGTCTACAGTTGAGACGACAGAGCAGATGATCCGGCGCGCACACGGGTTCCTTCGGGAGTTGGAGCAGAAAGATTACGAGAACGTACTGGTCGCCTGCCACGGCGGCATCATTCGCGCCCTCACCGGTTATCTGGAGGATGCGCCCAGAGGCTATATCTGGAGGCCGCGCCCTCACAACTGTGAAGTCCGCATCTACGAATCCTCCGGCGGAAAGCACCGTTTTCTGGAGAAAATCCAGCAGACATAAGGGAGTTCTATCAGCGATCAAATGACAGAAAAGGCAGAAAAGCATGCCGCGCCTGCACGACATGCTCTTCTGCCTTTTACTATATTTATTTTATTGACCTGTAGAACTTCTGCAGTACAAAGAAGGCGGGTTTCTTATATTTCTTGTCCGGTGAGAGCAGGCCCTTTCTGTTGTAATACCCTTGGATCATGCTGGTTCGTCTGGGACATCTGAAGTCGTACAGGATCCACGGTGTCATTCCCTTTACGTAGGGGATGTCCTTCAGCGTTTCGATCTGTTTTTCAAAAACATAAGTCTGGCAGTCCTCTGTGCCTTTGTCATAGATGGATCTGCGGTGGCCCGGCATAGCGTCCGCGCCGAACTCCGTCACGATGACCGGCTTGGAAGGATCGCTGTTCTCGAAGAGCTTTGTCAGCATGCCAAAATCCGGTGTGTACCAGCCCATATACTCGTTGAGGCCGATCACATCCAGATACTCCGCGAGCCTGTCCGCGATTGCCATCTCCTGATAGCTGACAAGGCACGCCGCTGATACGAGTCTCGTAGAATCCTCACGATGCGCGCACTCCGCGAGATTCTTCATGAATTCAAGTCTTTCGTCTGTGTCGGCATTCTCATTTCCGACGGACCAGATGATCACGCTGGCGCGGTTCCAGTCTCTGTTGATCAGCTCCAGGAGCTGGTTCTGCGCATCCTGATAGGTCGCCTCTCTGGTGAACCGGATCGCCCAGTAGACTGGGATCTCCTCCCACAGGAGGATCCCTTCCCTGTCCGCCAGCTGCGCCATCTCCTCGTTATGCGGATAGTGGGCAACACGCATGAAATTGCATCCGAGCTCTTTTGCGATCCGGATGTTTTCAAGCCTTTCTTCCGTTGTCAGTCCTTTTCCATTCTCGACACTTTCCTCGTGGCAGCTGATCCCCTTCAGGAAGATCTGCTTTCCGTTCAGGAGAATATCGCGGCCCTCCACGCGGATCTCACGGAAGCCTACCTTGTCGGTAACTTTATCTTCTCCGCAGATCAGCTCTACGTCATAAAGATAAGGATCCTGCGGAGACCAGAGCATGGGGGATGCCTCGATGACTGCCTCTCCCTTGCCCGCGCGGATATCGATCGTGTAATTGATCCCGAGCTCCGGAATAACAAGGGACGCCTTAGTATCACATTCCTGTGAAAGCGCGGCGCTCACACAGATCTTATCAAATTTCCCGTCTGGCACCAGCGCGATCCGGAACTGCCTGATAAAGACCTCCGGCACGCGGATCAGCTCGATATCCCTGTAAACACCGCCGTAATTAAACCAGTCCGTGTTTTCCGTCGGAACCTGCTCGGGGCGGCGGGTGCTGTCTGCCTGGAGGATGATCCTGTTCTCCGCATTGTCTTCCTGAAGGGCATCCGTGATCTCAAAATAAGCCGGGGTAGAGCCGCCTCTGTGCATGCCCAGATACTGTTTGTTCAAAAATACCCTGCAGATGTAGTTCACGCCGCCGAGTTTCAGAAAGATCCTCTCGCCCGTCGTTTTCTGCATTCTGAATTTACGCGTAAAAATCATGCTCCCATCGTACAGCAGATACCGCTCGCTCTGCGTGTTCCAGCAGCAGGGCAGCTGCATTGTCGGCCACTCGTCAAAAGAGTAATCGACCGGGACCGTATAGCCGTTCTTGTCATAGCGGCGCTCCTCGAACCAGTGCTGGCGGATGCAATTGTCATACTGGTCTACCGCGTAATGCCACAGGCCGTTCAGGGATTCCTTCCTGCGGAACCTGTCATAGAACATGTCTTTGACGGTTGCCTGCCTGGACTCATATTCGCTCAGATAATCTTCGAGGTTGATATCCGACACATTTTTCTGCTGATACTGTTTCATGGCACTCCTTTCTGAAAAGCCCGTACCTGCTCCTGTTCTTTGAAGGCGCTTCGTTATGGATGCGGGTCACTTTTTGCTGCATGCTGCGTTCGCTGCCTTCGCCGCCAGCGGCGTAAAAATAAAAGCAACGATGTAAAGAATGATATAAAGCGGAATAAATGTTGCGAAGAATGCAAAAATAAAGTCCGGTGCCTTGCGCACGTTAAAAATGGACAGCGGAAGCCCCACGCCGATGGTAAAGATAAGGCAGACCGGAAGGGATCCGACGAGATTTCCCGCAAGGCTCTGCGGATCAAGCTTGAACAGGCGTGCAAACCCGGCCTGGATCTTCTGTCCCGGAATCAGGATATTCAGAAGAAAAGCAAGGCAGAATCCAATAGCGATGTTCGCCAGAAGATTCGGCGTAAAGATCGCCTGCACGGGTGCTCCCGCAAGGAGCGCTGCCGAGACGGACATAACGATCGCCATCGGCAGATCGAGAACCAGATTAAAAAGAATGATCCATTTGAGACTTGGTTTTTGCATAGTTTATCACCTTTTTCCTTTCCTGAATTACAAGGTCGGTCCGGGAATAGTTCCCGCCCGCCGGCTGCCCCGATCGCAGCCCGGTTTCAGTATAATAAAAAACCACAGGCACTTCAATGCCTGCGGTTTCTTATATGTATATGATGCTAAGTTCAAAAGGCAGAAAAGCATGCTGCGCTCACACGAGCAGGCTTTTATACCTTTTGACCCCAATAACATGTATATTAATGGAAGATGGGGTAATTAAGCCGGATCTGTACCGATCAGAGCACTGCTGTGACCTCTTTGTCTCCATCTTTGACTATGATCTTCGCTGCTCCGGGTTTCCCGACGCGGACAACGGCCTGCGCCCTGCCATAGTAAGTTTTGAATTTCCCCTCGGTATAGCTCTCCTCGGTGCAGGGGTTTGCGCTTCCGAATCCCAGAAGCTCAGCTCCCTCTGCCGTGACGGTGAGGGTCCTGTCGTCATTGGATTCTACGATCCCGTTTTCGCCGCGGACCTCAATATCTACATAGACGATCTCGCCCTTGCCGGCCTTTGTATTCTCAGGCACTGCAGCTACCTGCCTGCTGCCGTTTGCGGAGACAAGGGAGTGTTCGGCGATCTTCTTGCCCTGGGCATCGTAAGAGACTGCTGTGAGCGTTCCGGGCTGGAAGGATGTCTTGTAAACCGCCTTGTAGTCCTTGAGCTTTTTCTTTCCAAGAGATTTCCCGTTCAGGAACAGTTCCACGCCATCGCCTTTAGAATAGACCTCGATATAGGCCTTATTGCCCTCGCAGTTTTTCCAGGACCAGCTCTCCATTGCGTTGGTTCCGCGCCACACAGATTTGGAGGGGCGGACACCGGGATGATTGACAGGTCGGACCCCGATCACCGGATGATCGATCTGGTCCCAGACAACAGCCGCATAGCGGCAGCTGGCGTCCGGAGTGCCGAGAATGTCAATGACGCCTGCACCTGCAAGCAGCCAGGGGTAAGGGCGGTTAAAAGGAACGCCGCCGGTGTAGCTCCATGCGCCGATCCCGGCTTCTCCCAGATAGTCCCAGGAGGTCCACATGAAATCGCCGATGAGATAAGGGTATTTTTTCACCATTTCCCAGTTCTTGCAGATATCCTGCGGGAAGGTCTCGGAGCCGACCAGGATCCTGTTCGGATGCGCCGTGCCATCGAGCGGGTAACGGCCCGAACCGTAATTGTATCCGGCAATATCGAGCGCATCACAGAAAGGAGTGGAAATGGCGTCTACCTTTTTGGAATTGCCGCCCTTATTCATCCCGGTCCCGATGAAGCTCGCCATGATATTGAAGGCAAGGCTGCCGTTGGAGGCCTTATCTTCCTTCTGGGGTTTATCGGCGCCGGTATTCTGTTTGCCGTCCTGATAGATCCCGTTCCCCTTTGCCGCGCGTCCGATGATCATCAGGTTGACGCCGCAGGTAACAGGGCGGTCCGGATCGAGCTCATGCAGGAGGTCGATCATCTTCTGTCCTGCGATCTGTCCTCTCTCCTCATGCGGCTCCGCCACTTCATTGCCGATCGAGTACATCAGCACGGAAGGATGATTGAAATCATGCTCTGCCAGCGCCGTAATATCCTCTTTCCAGCACTCTTCAAAGTTGCAGCCGTAGTCATAGGGATTTTTGCGGTTGTACCACATATCGAACGCCTCGTCCATGACGTACATGCCGTACTCGTCGCAAGCATTCAGCAGCGCTGTGGAGGCGGGGTTATGGGCGATGCGGACAGCGTTGAAACCGCTCTCTCTTAAAATACGGATCTTCCTTTTTGCGCTCTCGGCAAATTCTGCCGCGCCGAGGATCCCGTTGTCATGATGGATGCAGCCGCCCCTTAAAAGCGTCTCCTTGCCATTGACGAATAACCCCTTCGGGCTCCATTCAAGTTTTCTGATGCCGAAACGCTCACAGACTTCGTCGAGGATCTCCCCTCCGCGCTTTAAAACAACATGCGCATCATAGAGCTTTGGCGACTCTTCCGACCAGAGCTGGGCCCCGGGGACAACAAGCTCCAGATCTGCCCCGTTTCCGGCCGCGATCACTTTCCCGTTATCCAGGATCTCAACAGATACGGAGGTGTTTTGCGCATCTCCTGCAACAGCGGACCTGACTCTGATCTTTGCGGGGTCGATGCTGAGCGTGTTTATTTTTACTCCCTGCCAGGGCAAATAAGTCTTCTTTGAGACCAGAAGGGAGACAGGCCTGTAAATACCGCCGCCCGTGTACCATCTGGAATTCGGCAGTTTTTCATTGTCGGCCACGACGGTGATCGTATTGGTCTCGCCGTACCGGAGCATGCCGTCAAGGTTTACATTAAAAGGTGTATAGCCGTAATGGTGCAGCGCGGCCCTGCTGCCGTTTATGCTGACCTGCGCGTCCTTGTAGATACCTTCAAAGAGCAGCTCGACATGGCAGTCCTTCCAGTCTGCCGGAACCTCGATCTGCTTTTCATATTCGTAGATACCTCCCGGAAAATAGGCGTGTCCGCTGCCGCCCGGTGCGTCTTTGGAGCGGGCCGCGAGGAGCTGCGCATCGTGCGGGAGAGTGACGCTCTTCCATTCACCGTCCCCCTGTACCTTAAATTTCCAGCTATCGTTGAAGTCGATCTGTTTCATTTTTGACACTCTCCTTTTTGATACTACGCTGTACTGCGCCCGCCTGGTTCTTTCCAGGCAATGCTTTATTCCCTCAATTAGTCCGGATATCCGGCAGAATTATTGTGATTTCTTCTTTTGACCTTTATAATAATTATCATTATTTTCGCCCTCCTGTTCAATGTCTGACATGAAATGGGTGAATAAGTTTTGTATCATTTTCAAACCAAATCAGGATCATTGCGTCGCTATTTGAGAGGTGCTGAAATATGGATCAGGCGTTGTCTACTGACAGCAAAACAGGTTCCTTTTATCTGATCAATAACCGGAATGTGGATCTGGCTGCGTACGAGGCGGACGGAATTTCCGCGAACAGGCGCCTCAACGGGCCTTTCCAGTTTTTCCTGTCATCCAATTATATGAATGCCGAAGGGGCGGATTATATCATTGCCACCTGCGCTCCCGACCTGCTGCTCTATTCAGCCAGCTGCAAGGAAAATATCCCGGGGGCTTATTATCATCCGCCTCTTCACCGCCATGATTATTATGAACTGATGATCGTGCTGGAGGGAGAGCTCTACCAGAATATTGAGAATATCCGCCACTACTACCCCATGGGGAGCGCGTGTATTCTCAACCCTAACGTCCGCCACACAGAGGAATTCATAACAGACTGCCGCTGTGTCTATGTGCAGATGTCCCGGGACCTGATCAGGCAGTGCTTCGATACGCCCCTGTTTTTTTCCTCGGAGCCGGACCAGCCCCTTCAGGAGATCCGTTCTTTTTTCTTTCCCAGCCATTCACAGGAGCACACAGAGCAGAAAAAATATATCGATTTTATCTCTGAGGACGGAGACCACGCCGCAAAAGCAAGGGCAGAGACGCACAGGATCCTGGACGCCCTGATGCAGGAAACGCTCTCCCCTTCCGCAAATGCCTCCTCCAGGATCCGCTACGGTTTTACCGAGCTGTTATATCATCTGTTCTCCACAGACCAGTACTCGCGAACACCGGTACAGCTGGGGTCCGATCTGGAGGCGCAGCTCTTCAGCGAGATCCGGGACCTTATGAGCGAGACGCACGGGATGCTTGGCAGGAGCGAACTGGCCGCCCGGTTCCACTATTCGGGCAATTACATCTACAAGGTCATCCGAAAATACACTGGACAGAATATTGTGGATCTCGCTGTTTCTTACCGCCTCGAAGAGGCCGCCCGCCTGCTGCAGTCCACGGACCTGAACATCGAGGACATCTGCCGGCAGCTCGGTTTTCGCAACCGCACCCATTTTTACCGGTTGTTCAAAAAGGCCTATGGCATGACGCCGCTTGCTTACAAAAAAAACACTGTCCTGTCCTCCTGAAGGATTGAAATCCTTCCTGTTATAGCGATAGAATTATATGACGCAAATAACACAAACAGATACAACCATCGTGTTGCAACAAGGAGTACAAATGAAATCAACAAAAAAACTGATATCAGCTTCCCTTTCTCTTCTTCTGACGCTCTCCCTTTGTGCCTGTGCCGCAGGGACACAGACTGCAGAGACAGCGCAGGATACTTCCTCCACTGCAGCCGACAGTGTGCAGGAGGAAGCTGCCTCCAGCGAAGCTGTCCCTAAAGAAACAGCAGCACAGGAGTCTGAAGACGGCCAGAGTAATACCGGGGATGCTGCAACTGAAACGGAAGCTGCGGCAGAGAGCGCGATCGTCACCGGCTTGTCTCCGATCGACATGGCGTTATGGTCCTACAACTCTGACGATGACGTCTATTACCAGATCGGTATCTCCTACTGCGAGACGCCCGCGGATGAGAGTTATGAGAAACTCGCCGTCTTTGTTCCCGGCGCTTATATGTCAGGGACTCAAAACAGTGACGGCACTTACACCTGCGAGATCAGCGAAGAGGGAGAGGTGAACGGCTATACAGCAGCCACTGCCCCCATCGTCATGCCGATCAACACCCCCGGCTACTCCGCGCAGTCTGCTCTGACGGATTACACTTCCGTATCCGATTATATGGAAGCCGGGTTTATCTACGCCCATGCCGGCTGCCGCGGCAGAGATGCCGGTGCCCCTGCCGGCATCACAGATCTGAAAGCTGCTGTCCGGTACCTTCGTTACTGCTCCGATCTTCTGCCCGGCGATACAGACAGTATCTTTACCTTTGGCATGTCCGGAGGCGGAGCGCAGTCCGCGCTCATGGGATCAACAGGAAACAGTGCCCTCTATGATCCGTATCTCGAGGCGATCGGAGCCGTAAAAGGCGTCTCCGACGATGTGCTTGGTTCCATGTGCTGGTGCCCTATTACCAACCTCGACAGCGCGGATGCGGCTTACGAATGGATGCTGGGAACGTCCAGAAGCGGTCTCTCCGAAGAAGAGCAGGCTGTCTCTGACGCGCTTGCTGAGGCCTTCGCGGAGTACATCAATAATGCAGGGATCAAGGACGAAGCCGGAAATATCCTGACGCTGGAAGCTTCGGCGGAAGGGATCTGTCAGGCAGGCTCCTACTACGATACAGTAAAGGATGCGATCGAAACTTCCCTTGAACATTTCCTTGAGGATACAGAATTTCCTTACGAAGCTTCCTCTTCCGGCGGCTTTGGCGGCGGAATGGGCGGCCATGGCGGCTTTGGAGGCTTCGGCGGCGGAACGGGCGGTCCCGTCAGCGGTGAGCGTCCTTCCGGTGCCCCCGATGGAGAAATGCCTGCTGACGGAGAGATGCCTGCTGATGGAGAAACATCTGCCAATGCTGAAGCATCTGAGGAAGTCAATTACGAAGAGATCGACGATATTCAGAGAAATGATACCTCTTCTTCCGGTCTATCCCTTTCCGGCACCTATGAAACGGCACAGGATTACATTGACGCCCTGAATGGGAACGGCGAATGGGTGACTTACGACGCTGACAACAATTCCGTGACCATCACAGACGTAGCATCCTTTGTGAAAGCCCTGAAAAATGCTTCCAAAAACCTCGGTGCATTTGACCAGTTCGACGGCGGCCAGGGTGAGAACACGCTCTTTGGCTATGGTGACGGAAACGGCGCTCACTTCGACGCTGTACTGGCAGAGATCCTGGAAGATCTTGGCAGCGAATACGCGCAGGCTTACGCCGAGGATCTTCAGAAAACAGACCTGATCGGAAATACCGTCGATACAAGACTTATGATGTACACGCCTCTCTACTATCTGCTTGAGAGTTCCGACGGCTATGGCACGAGCGATGTGGCGAAATACTGGCGGATCCGCACCGGGATCAACCAGGGCGACTGCGCTCTTTCTACCGAGCTGAATCTGGCGCTCGCTCTTAAAAACTACGACCCCGTCGAGTCCGTCGATTTTGAGACGGTCTGGGGCCAGGGACATACAATGGCTGAGAGAAGCGGAAACTCCACGGACAATTTCATTCAGTGGGTGGTCGACTGCACTGCAGGTAAGAACTGAACAAGGTGCGGACAGACGAAACAAAATTTTACGCCGATAGAAGATTCTTTCATAAAAGCATAGCCTAAAAGCAAATAACGTGTTAGACTGTACGCTGGTTGTATGAATCAGCGAATACAGGTCTGACACGTTATTTTTATGCTGTAAAAACAGCGCTGTACCTGTTCCATCTCTACACAGTGACAGGAATACCGGAGACACCTCGCTCCGGTTTTTTTGGGGGAATTGAAAATGCAGGAACAAAATACCGATAAGCAGCTTACCAAACGGATCTTAATGAGTGCGCTCGGCGTCATCATCTGCGGCATCAGCGTCGGGATGTTCAAGCACGCCTTTCTCGGAGTCGATCCTTTCCAGTCCCTGATGAGCGGTCTGGATGCCGTGATCCCGCTGCGATTCGGGACGCTCTATGTGATCACCAACCTCGTGCTGCTGGCCTTCGCGCTGATCTTTGACCGCCATAAGATAGGGCTGGCGACGCTGATCAACCTGTTCCTGCTCGGCTATATAGCGGAATTCTCCCAGAAATGTGTATCTTCGCTGCTGCCGGGGCCTTCCCTGGTCACGCGCTTTCTGCTGCTGGCCGCCGCGATCGTGATCATGTGCGTCGCTTCCGCTTTCTATTTTACCGCGGATCTGGGCGTGTCCACCTACGACGCTGTCGCGCTTGTCTGGTCGGAGCGGCAGAAAAAGATCCCCTTCTCTATCTGCAGGATCATCACGGATCTGGTGTGCGTGATCAGCGGAACGCTGCTCTGCCTTCTCGGCGGCTATACATGGCTCGAGGTGACAGGAGAAGTGGGGATCGGAACGATCATTACCGCTTTCTTTATGGGACCGCTGATCGATTTCTTTAATGTGAAGCTGGCGAGGCCGTTTCTGTATGGAAAGTGATGAGGCAGGGTGCCTGACGGCAGGATCGAAGAGGATGGGAGGCAGCTCGCTGTCTGTTGGCGGAGTATATTCAATCATAAGAAGAAGCGGATCCAGCCTCCGGCAGGATCTACGAGAATAAGAAAAGCAGCTCGCCTGACGGCTCGCTGTTTGTTGGCGGAGTATATCTTTCTGGAATTGTTCCCAACCTTCGGTCAGTGATTTGAGAAAAAAGAAAGGGTCCCTTTCCATGCAAGCATGGTCAGGGACCCTTTCTTTTTTCTCAACAGCCGCTGCACGGCTGACAATTCCAGTGATGCATTCCTTGTTATCACTCAAGTTCTATAGTCCCGGGCGGTTTACTGGTGAGGTCGTACAGGACGCGGTTTACGCCTTTGACTTCGTTGATGATGCGGTTCATGCAGGTCTGCAGGACGCTCCAGGGGAGCTCGGCTGCTTCCGCTGTCATGAAGTCGCTGGTGAGGACTGCCCTGAGGACGACGGCATAGTCATAGGTCCTGCCGTCTCCCATAACGCCGACAGAGCGCATATTGGAGAGCGCCGCAAAGAACTGACCAAGTCCCAGGTCGACGCCAGCTTTTTTGAGTTCCTCGCGGTAGATCGCGTCCGCCTCCTGTACGATCCTGACCTTATCCTCTGTGACATCGCCGACGATGCGGATGCCAAGCCCCGGTCCCGGGAACGGCTGGCGGTAGACAAGGTGTTCCGGGATCCCGAGCTCTAAGCCGACCTCGCGGACTTCGTCCTTAAAAAGCTGGCGGAGAGGCTCAATAATCTCTTTGAAATCGACATGGTCCGGAAGGCCGCCGACATTATGATGCGATTTGATCACAGCACCGGTCCCGATACCGCTCTCGACGACGTCCGGGTAGATCGTTCCCTGCACGAGATAATCCACTGCGCCGATCTTTTTTGCCTCCTTCTCGAAGACCTCGATAAACTCGGCGCCTATGATCCTGCGTTTCATTTCCGGTTCCGCAACACCTGCCAGTTTTTTATAAAAGTGATCCTGTGCGTTTACGCGGATGAAATTCAGGTCATAGTTTCCTTCCGGTCCGAAAACCGCTTCTACCTCATCTCCCTCATTTTTCCTGAGAAGACCGTGGTCCACAAATACACAGGTCAGCTGGCGCCCGACTGCCTTGGAGAGAAGGACAGCCGCTACAGAGGAGTCCACGCCGCCGGAAAGGGCACACAGCACTTTCCCGTCGCCGATCTTCTCCCTCAGCTGCTGAATGGTAGTCTCCACAAAGGAGGACATCTTCCAATCTCCACTGCAGCCGCAGATATCATAGACAAAATTATGGAAGAGCTTTTTTCCTTCGGGCGTGTGCACAACCTCAGGATGGAACTGCACCGCGTAAAGGCGGCGCATCGGATCTTCCATAGCCGCGACCGGGCAGTGACCGGAATATGCTGTCACATGGAAGCCCGCCGGGACAGACGCGATGTAATCCGTATGGCTCATCCAGCAGGTCGTCTGCGTCTCCCAGTTTCCCAGGATCCCTGATTCTTTTTCAGCATCGACCGTGATCTCCGTTTTTCCATACTCGCTGACAGGTGCTGTCTTGACTTCTCCTCCGAGAAGATAGGCCATCAGCTGTGAGCCATAGCAGATCCCGAGAACGGGAATTCCCAGGGCAAACAGCTCCGGATCGCAGGACGGCGAATTCTCTCTGTAAACGCTGTCCGGCCCGCCTGTCAGGATGATTCCCTTCGGCCCCATTTTCCGGATCTCTTCGATCGGCGTCGTATGGGGAAAGATCTCACAGTAGACGTGTTCCTCTCTCACTCTTCTTGCGATCAGCTGCTTGTACTGACCGCCGAAATCAAGCACTATTATTTTCTCCATCGGCTTTTCTCCTTGAGTGTATTTGATTTTCTGTTTGTATTTGCTGATGCAGTTGTTTGCCATTAAAAATAACCGGGCAGAGTCTCCCCTACCCGGTATTTCTTATTAATAGATAATACGTCTGATGCAGATATACTGTCTGTAGTTGACGTTGCTGTATTTGATTCCGGTCCTGGCTGTGCTGGCGTGAACGATCGTTCCGTTTCCGCAGTAGATCGCTACATGACCCGGATAGCAGATGATATCGCCCGGGAGCGCCTCCTCGAGGGATGCGACAGCTATGCCGTTGCTGCGCTGGCCGACGTCCGTTCTCGCGAGTGAATAGCCGAACGCTTTATAGACAAGCGAAGTAAAACCGGAGCAGTCCGTTCCGTTTGTGAGGGAATTTCCTCCGTAAACATAGGGGTTGCCGACAAACTGGCATGCGTAATTGACAACATCCTGTCCTGTTTTTCCAGACGGCGATGCGTAAACCTTTGTCTGTGCCGTGGATGCTGAGGTCGTACTGGTCTGGCTGCTGGCAGTGCTCGTTCCGGAAGCTGACTGCGCTTCCTGTTCCGCTTTTCTGCGCGCTTCCTCCTCTGCCTTTCTCCTCGCCTCTTCTTCCTGCCTGCGTTTCTCTGCAGCAATACGGGCTTCTTCCTCAATCGCAGCCGCCAGTGCATTCGTCTGCTCGATCAGCTGCTGTGCAAAGATAGCTGCCTGCTGCTGCGCAACAGCGATCCTCTCGTCAATATCTTCATATTGCTCCCTCAAAATGTTCAGTTCCACTTCAAGGGCGTTCTGCTCTTCCTCCAGACCAAGCCGGTTCTCCTCACGCTCAGCTTTCTCATCCTCAAGCTGCGCCTGTTTTTCCGCGACCTTTTTCTGTACCTCCTGGTAGCGCACGATCATGTTCTGGTCATACTCCGCCAGCTGGTTCGCGTACTGTGTCTTATTGAGGATATCCGAAAAAGAAGTGGACTGCAGGATGATCTGGACGTAGTCCGCATCGCCTTTTTCATAGATGTATTTGATGCGGCGCTTCATCGCCTCGTACTGGCGGTCCTCCTCAGCTTTGGCTGCATCATATTCCGCCTGCGTCTTTTCGATCTGCTGGTCGAGTTCCGCGATTTCTCCTTCCAGGATCTCGATGCCGGCCATGATCTGAACGATCTGCTCGTTGGTCTCATCGATCGCGTTAGAAACATCCTGGATCTCTTCTTCCAGCACATCCGCCTCATTCTGGGCCTGTGTCAGCTGGCTCTGGGTCTGCGCCTTCTGGTTCTGCAGGTCTGTGACCTTACTGGCAGAAACCTCCGCGACAGGCAGAACAGCCAGGACCAGAGACAGCGCCAGCAGCAGTGCCGAACGGCCGGCTCTGCGCAGCGAGGCACCTCCTACGCAAACAAAACGACTATGATCACTGATTTTTTTATCAGCTCTTCGATTCGTTTTTATACTCAAATAGACTCCTTATAGCTTTTCATTATGCCTGTTTCTCTGATCTGCACCGCAATACGGGTTTCTAAGATCAAAGCTCACAGTTACCGACTGTTCTCGGGAAAGGCAGCACGTCACGGATGTTCTCCATGCCGGTCAGATACATAACGCACCTCTCAAAACCAAGGCCGAATCCGGCGTGGCGGACAGATCCGTATCTGCGAAGATCCAGATAGAAATCATACTGGCTCTTGTCCATTCCGAGTTCGTCCATTCTCTGCTCCAGAAGCGCGAGATCATCCTCTCTCTGGCTGCCGCCGATGATCTCACCGATGCCCGGAACCAGGCAGTCGCAGGCTGCGACGGTCTTTCCGTCCGGATTCAGCTTCATATAGAAGGCCTTGATCTCCTTCGGATAATCTGTCACGAAAACAGGGCGCTTGAACTGTTTCTCTGTAAGGAAGCGCTCATGCTCTGTCTGCAGATCGCATCCCCAGAAGACCTTGTTCTCAAACTCATCGTTGTGCTCTTTGAGGATCTCTACCGCCTCTGTATATGTGATGCGGCCGAAATCGGAGGAAGCGACATGATTGAGTCTCTCCAGCAGTCCCTTGTCAATGAACTGGTTGAAGAAAGCCATCTCTTCCGGCGCTTTCTCAAGCACGTAGCGGATGATGTATTTGAGCATATCCTCCGCAAGCTCCATGTCGTCCTCAAGATCCGCAAAACAGATCTCGGGCTCGATCATCCAGAACTCTGCCGCATGTCTTGTAGTGTTAGACTTCTCAGCGCGGAAAGTAGGGCCAAAGGTATACACATTGCGGAACGCAAATGCATAGGTCTCGACATCCAGCTGGCCGCTGACAGTCAGGTTGGTGGGCTTTCCGAAGAAATCCTGGGAATAGTCGACTTTGCCGTCCTCTGTACGGGGGAGGTTCTCGAGATCCAGCGTTGTCACCTGGAACATCTCGCCTGCGCCCTCTGCGTCGGATCCTGTGATCTCAGGCGCATGGACATAAACAAAGCCTCTCTCCTGGAAGAACTGGTGGATCGCAAACGCGATCAGGGAGCGGACACGCATGACCGCCATAAAGGTATTGGTGCGGACACGCAGATGCGGGATCGTGCGCAGATACTCAAAGCTGTGGCGCTTTTTCTGCAGCGGATAGTCTGCGGAGGAATCTCCCTCGACTTCCACTTTTTCCACCTGCATCTCAAAGGGCTGCTTGGCATTGGGAGTAGCAACGATCTTGCCGGTCGCGATCACAGCGGCGCCGACGTTGAGCTTTGCGACGCGCTCGAATCCTTCCATATCCGCTGAATAGACCAGCTGAAGCGTTGCGAAGGTGCTGCCGTCGGACAGCACGATAAAGCCCACGTTCTTGGAATCCCTGTTGTTGCGGACCCAGCCGCCGACAGTGACTGTCTTGTCAAAAAAAGCTTCCGGCTGCGCAAAAATAGCAGCCACTTCTACCATCTCATACTGTTTTTTCATATTGCTTTATTCTCCTGTTTCCTGCGCGGGCTCGCTGACTGCGACATTATCCAGCAGATAGGCCACGACCTTATCCACCAGCAGATACTCCCGGTAAGCTTCCGCGTCCTGCTCCTTCTTAAACTCTTCAACGCTCTTATACCCTGCCCTTGCTGCCTCGGTAGAAAGTGCCGTATTGAACTCTTTGTCTGTGATCTCCAGCTTTTCCTTGTCGGCGATCGCCTGCATGATGATGTATTCCTTCGCTGTCTCTGTCGCCATCTCGCGGATATCATTTTCATAGTTTTCCGCATCAGACCCCTGATAGCTCATGAAAGTGGCAAGATCCAGGCCGTACTGGGAGGCATACGCAGTAAACGTCTCTGTGTAGGAGAGATTCATGCGCTCCACCATTTCCTGCGGAGGGTCCTTTTTGAACGTGCTGTTGTCGATCAGATACTGGATCGCCTGGCCCTGGACCTCGCTGTCATAGGTCGACTGCGCCTGCTCCATCAGCTGGCTGCGCAGATACTCCTTATATTCATCGGCTGTAGAAACACCTTCAATATTAAGGCCTGCCGCATACTCATCCGTCAGTTCCGGCGCAACTCTCTCGGAGATGCTGTTGACCTTCACGTCGAAGGTGACAGCGGCTCCTGCCAGGTCTGCATTGCCGTAATCCTCCGGGAAAGTAAGGTCAAGTGTCACCTCATCGCCGACAGTAACACCGATCAGGCCGTCCTCAAAGCCATCGATGAAAGAACCGGAGCCGATCGTAAGATCATAGCCGGAAGCCGTGCCGCCCTCAAAGGCAACTCCGTCCTTTTTCCCGACATAGTCGATATTGGCAATATCCCCGGACTGGACCACATTCCTGTCCGTGATCTCTTTTGACTGGGTATTCATGGAGAGCTGATACTGCGTGTACAGTTCCAGATAATCATCCGAAACCTCCGGCGCCGCAACCTCTACCGCGATGTTCTGATAGTCCGCCAGATCCACATAATCTGCCGCCTTGATCCCGGAGAGATATGCCGGATCTTTTTTGCCGCATCCCGTAAGCAGGATAAGCGATGCTGCAATGACTGCCGCCGCAAGCATACTTTTTTTCATAAATAATGCATCCTTTCTGTTTCCCAGGATCGCGGACCACTTAACCTGCAAGCGATCTGTACTGAATGACTAAACCCGCATTCCTGAGGTATGTTTCCTGTGTCCGGCAGCACCAATGCTGCCTGCACAGTACCTTTTAGTTTAGCATAACGACCACTTTAATAAAAGTGTTTCTTCTGTGAACGGAACGATGTTGTCACTGCTTTTTTTCAATGGTATAATACGACACAGGGCTGTCATAAGCCCACATAATATCAGGAGGGCTATCATGAGCACAGGATTAATCGTGAGTTTAGTCATCCTTGCCGTACTGATCGGCGCCACAGTGGCACTGTATTTCGTCGGCAAGAAGATGCAGAAGAGACAGGCGGAACAGCAGGCACAGATCGAGGCGACCAAACAGCCGGTCAAGATGCTGATCATCGACAAGAAGAGGCTGCCCATCAAGCAGTCAGGACTTCCTCAGCAGGTCATTGATTCGACTCCTTGGTATGCAAAGCGTTCCAAGCTGCCGGTCGTAAAAGCCAAGGTTGGTCCTCAGATCATGAATCTGATCGCCGATGAACAGATCTTCGATTTCATCCCGGTCAAGAAAGAGGTCCGGGCTATGGTAAGCGGCATCTATATCGTCGAGGTCAAGGGACTGCACGGACAGAAGCTGGTCAACACCAATCCCAAGAAAAAGAACTGGTTCACCAAGACCATGGACAAGATCCGCGAGAAGGGCGGCGCCGGTCCCGTCAAGTAAGCCGGAAAGTGAATATGAATCAAAAAAGAAGCGCACCGGTGCGCTTCTTTTTTGATTCATATTCACTTTCCGGCTTACTTGACGGGACCGGCGCCGCCCTTCTCGCGGATCTTGTCCATGGTCTTGGTGAACCAGTTCTTTTTCTTGGGATTGGTGTTGACCAGCTTCTGTCCGTGCAGTCCCTTGACCTCGACGATATAGATGCCGCTTACCATAGCCCGGACCTCTTTCTTGACCGGGATGAAATCGAAGATCTGTTCATCGGCGATCAGATTCATGATCTGAGGACCAACCTTGGCTTTTACGACCGGCAGCTTGGAACGCTTTGCATACCAAGGAGTCGAATCAATGACCTGCTGAGGAAGTCCTGACTGCTTGATGGGCAGCCTCTTCTTGTCGATGATCAGCATCTTGACCGGCTGTTTGGTCGCCTCGATCTGTGCCTGCTGTTCCGCCTGTCTCTTCTGCATCTTCTTGCCGACGAAATACAGTGCCACTGTGGCGCCGATCAGTACGGCAAGGATGACTAAACTCACGATTAATCCTGTGCTCATGATAGCCCTCCTGATATTATGTGGGCTTATGACAGCCCTGTGTCGTATTATACCATTGAAAAAAAGCAGTGACAACATCGTTCCGTTCACAGAAGAAACACTTTTATTAAAGTGGTCGTTATGCTAAACTAAAAGGTACTGTGCAGGCAGCATTGGTGCTGCCGGACACAGGAAACATACCTCAGGAATGCGGGTTTAGTCATTCAGTACAGATCGCTTGCAGGTTAAGTGGTCCGCGATCCTGGGAAACAGAAAGGATGCATTATTTATGAAAAAAAGTATGCTTGCGGCGGCAGTCATTGCAGCATCGCTTATCCTGCTTACGGGATGCGGCAAAAAAGATCCGGCATATCTCTCCGGGATCAAGGCGGCAGATTATGTGGATCTGGCGGACTATCAGAACATCGCGGTAGAGGTTGCGGCGCCGGAGGTTTCGGATGATTATCTGGAACTGTACACGCAGTATCAGCTCTCCATGAATACCCAGTCAAAAGAGATCACGGACAGGAATGTGGTCCAGTCCGGGGATATTGCCAATATCGACTATGTCGGGAAAAAGGACGGAGTTGCCTTTGAGGGCGGCACGGCTTCCGGCTATGATCTTACGATCGGCTCCGGTTCTTTCATCGATGGCTTTGAGGACGGCCTGATCGGTGTTACTGTCGGCGATGAGGTGACACTTGACCTTACTTTCCCGGAGGATTACGGCAATGCAGACCTGGCAGGAGCCGCTGTCACCTTCGACGTGAAGGTCAACAGCATCTCCGAGAGAGTTGCGCCGGAACTGACGGATGAGTATGCGGCAGGCCTTAATATTGAAGGTGTTTCTACAGCCGATGAATATAAGGAGTATCTGCGCAGCCAGCTGATGGAGCAGGCGCAGTCGACCTATGACAGCGAGGTCCAGGGCCAGGCGATCCAGTATCTGATCGACAACAGCACGTTCAAAAAGGACCCTCCGCAGGAAATGGTGGAGCGCATGAATCTCTCCTACACAGAGACGTTTACTGCGTATGCCTCCCAGTACGGCCTGGATCTTGCCACTTTCATGAGCTATCAGGGGTCTGATGCGGAAAACTATGAAAATGATATCCGCGAGATGGCGACAGAGACAGCGAAGGAATACATCATCATGCAGGCGATCGCCGACAAGGAAAAGCTGGAGATCACAGACAAAGAGTTCAATACGGCACTTTCTACCGAGGCAGCAAGGGCAGGGTATAAGAGCGTTGAAGAGTTTAAGAAGGAGCAGGACGCGGAAGCTTACCGGGAGTATCTGCTGGTGGATAAGGTCGTGGCCTATCTGCTGGATAATGTCGCAGTCAGCGAGCCCGCGCAGGAAACAGGAGAATAAAGCAATATGAAAAAACAGTATGAGATGGTAGAAGTGGCTGCTATTTTTGCGCAGCCGGAAGCTTTTTTTGACAAGACAGTCACTGTCGGCGGCTGGGTCCGCAACAACAGGGATTCCAAGAACGTGGGCTTTATCGTGCTGTCCGACGGCAGCACCTTCGCAACGCTTCAGCTGGTCTATTCAGCGGATATGGAAGGATTCGAGCGCGTCGCAAAGCTCAACGTCGGCGCCGCTGTGATCGCGACCGGCAAGATCGTTGCTACTCCCAATGCCAAGCAGCCCTTTGAGATGCAGGTGGAAAAAGTGGAAGTCGAGGGAGATTCCTCCGCAGACTATCCGCTGCAGAAAAAGCGCCACAGCTTTGAGTATCTGCGCACGATCCCGCATCTGCGTGTCCGCACCAATACCTTTATGGCGGTCATGCGTGTCCGCTCCCTGATCGCGTTTGCGATCCACCAGTTCTTCCAGGAGAGAGGCTTTGTTTATGTCCATGCGCCTGAGATCACAGGATCCGACGCAGAGGGCGCAGGCGAGATGTTCCAGGTGACAACGCTGGATCTCGAGAACCTCCCCCGTACAGAGGACGGCAAAGTCGACTATTCCCAGGATTTCTTCGGAAAGCCCACCAACCTGACTGTCAGCGGCCAGCTGGATGTCGAGACCTATGCATTTGCGTTCCGCAATGTGTATACCTTTGGCCCTACTTTCCGCGCTGAGAAGTCTAACACTACAAGACATGCGGCAGAGTTCTGGATGATCGAGCCCGAGATCTGTTTTGCGGATCTTGAGGACGACATGGAGCTTGCGGAGGATATGCTCAAATACATCATCCGCTACGTGCTTGAGAAAGCGCCGGAAGAGATGGCTTTCTTCAACCAGTTCATTGACAAGGGACTGCTGGAGAGACTCAATCATGTCGCTTCCTCCGATTTCGGCCGCATCACATATACAGAGGCGGTAGAGATCCTCAAAGAGCACAACGATGAGTTTGAGAACAAGGTCTTCTGGGGATGCGATCTGCAGACAGAGCATGAGCGCTTCCTTACAGAGAAACAGTTCAAGCGCCCTGTTTTCGTGACAGATTATCCGAAGGAGATCAAGGCCTTCTATATGAAGCTGAATCCGGACGGAAAGACCGTCGCAGCCTGCGACTGCCTGGTTCCGGGCATCGGTGAGATCATCGGCGGCAGCCAGAGAGAGGATGATCTCGCGCTTCTGGAGCAGAGAATGGACGAACTCGGAATGGACAAGAGCCAGTATGATTTCTATCTGGATCTTCGCAGATACGGATCTGTCCGCCACGCCGGATTCGGCCTTGGTTTTGAGAGGTGCGTTATGTATCTGACCGGCATGGAGAACATCCGTGACGTGCTGCCTTTCCCGAGAACAGTCGGTAACTGTGAGCTTTGATCTTAGAAACCCGTATTGCGGTGCAGATCAGAGAAACAGGCATAATGAAAAGCTATAAGGAGTCTATTTGAGTATAAAAACGAATCGAAGAGCTGATAAAAAAATCAGTGATCATAGTCGTTTTGTTTGCGTAGGAGGTGCCTCGCTGCGCAGAGCCGGCCGTTCGGCACTGCTGCTGGCGCTGTCTCTGGTCCTGGCTGTTCTGCCTGTCGCGGAGGTTTCTGCCAGTAAGGTCACAGACCTGCAGAACCAGAAGGCGCAGACCCAGAGCCAGCTGACACAGGCCCAGAATGAGGCGGATGTGCTGGAAGAAGAGATCCAGGATGTTTCTAACGCGATCGATGAGACCAACGAGCAGATCGTTCAGATCATGGCCGGCATCGAGATCCTGGAAGGAGAAATCGCGGAACTCGACCAGCAGATCGAAAAGACGCAGGCGGAATATGATGCAGCCAAAGCTGAGGAGGACCGCCAGTACGAGGCGATGAAGCGCCGCATCAAATACATCTATGAAAAAGGCGATGCGGACTACGTCCAGATCATCCTGCAGTCCACTTCTTTTTCGGATATCCTCAATAAGACACAGTACGCGAACCAGCTGGCGGAGTATGACCAGAACATGATCGTGCGCTACCAGGAGGTACAGAAAAAGGTCGCGGAAAAACAGGCGCAGCTTGAGGATGAGAAAGCTGAGCGTGAGGAGAACCGGCTTGGTCTGGAGGAAGAGCAGAACGCCCTTGAAGTGGAACTGAACATTTTGAGGGAGCAATATGAAGATATTGACGAGAGGATCGCTGTTGCGCAGCAGCAGGCAGCTATCTTTGCACAGCAGCTGATCGAGCAGACGAATGCACTGGCGGCTGCGATTGAGGAAGAAGCCCGTATTGCTGCAGAGAAACGCAGGCAGGAAGAAGAGGCGAGGAGAAAGGCAGAGGAGGAAGCGCGCAGAAAAGCGGAACAGGAAGCGCAGTCAGCTTCCGGAACGAGCACTGCCAGCAGCCAGACCAGTACGACCTCAGCATCCACGGCACAGACAAAGGTTTACGCATCGCCGTCTGGAAAAACAGGACAGGATGTTGTCAATTACGCATGCCAGTTTGTCGGCAACCCCTATGTTTACGGAGGAAATTCCCTCACAAACGGAACGGACTGCTCCGGTTTTACTTCGCTTGTCTATAAAGCGTTCGGCTATTCACTCGCGAGAACGGACGTCGGCCAGCGCAGCAACGGCATAGCTGTCGCATCCCTCGAGGAGGCGCTCCCGGGCGATATCATCTGCTATCCGGGTCATGTAGCGATCTACTGCGGAAACGGAACGATCGTTCACGCCAGCACAGCCAGGACCGGAATCAAATACAGCAACGTCAACTACAGACAGTATATCTGCATCAGACGTATTATCTATTAATAAGAAATACCGGGTAGGGGAGACTCTGCCCGGTTATTTTTAATGGCAAACAACTGCATCAGCAAATACAAACAGAAAATCAAATACACTCAAGGAGAAAAGCCGATGGAGAAAATAATAGTGCTTGATTTCGGCGGTCAGTACAAGCAGCTGATCGCAAGAAGAGTGAGAGAGGAACACGTCTACTGTGAGATCTTTCCCCATACGACGCCGATCGAAGAGATCCGGAAAATGGGGCCGAAGGGAATCATCCTGACAGGCGGGCCGGACAGCGTTTACAGAGAGAATTCGCCGTCCTGCGATCCGGAGCTGTTTGCCCTGGGAATTCCCGTTCTCGGGATCTGCTATGGCTCACAGCTGATGGCCTATCTTCTCGGAGGAGAAGTCAAGACAGCACCTGTCAGCGAGTATGGAAAAACGGAGATCACGGTCGATGCTGAAAAAGAATCAGGGATCCTGGGAAACTGGGAGACGCAGACGACCTGCTGGATGAGCCATACGGATTACATCGCGTCTGTCCCGGCGGGCTTCCATGTGACAGCATATTCCGGTCACTGCCCGGTCGCGGCTATGGAAGATCCGATGCGCCGCCTTTACGCGGTGCAGTTCCATCCTGAGGTTGTGCACACGCCCGAAGGAAAAAAGCTCTTCCATAATTTTGTCTATGATATCTGCGGCTGCAGTGGAGATTGGAAGATGTCCTCCTTTGTGGAGACTACCATTCAGCAGCTGAGGGAGAAGATCGGCGACGGGAAAGTGCTGTGTGCCCTTTCCGGCGGCGTGGACTCCTCTGTAGCGGCTGTCCTTCTCTCCAAGGCAGTCGGGCGCCAGCTGACCTGTGTATTTGTGGACCACGGTCTTCTCAGGAAAAATGAGGGAGATGAGGTAGAAGCGGTTTTCGGACCGGAAGGAAACTATGACCTGAATTTCATCCGCGTAAACGCACAGGATCACTTTTATAAAAAACTGGCAGGTGTTGCGGAACCGGAAATGAAACGCAGGATCATAGGCGCCGAGTTTATCGAGGTCTTCGAGAAGGAGGCAAAAAAGATCGGCGCAGTGGATTATCTCGTGCAGGGAACGATCTACCCGGACGTCGTCGAGAGCGGTATCGGGACCGGTGCTGTGATCAAATCGCATCATAATGTCGGCGGCCTTCCGGACCATGTCGATTTCAAAGAGATTATTGAGCCTCTCCGCCAGCTTTTTAAGGACGAAGTCCGCGAGGTCGGCTTAGAGCTCGGGATCCCGGAACACCTTGTCTACCGCCAGCCGTTCCCGGGACCGGGGCTTGGCATCCGCATCGTCGGCGATGTCACAGAGGATAAGGTCAGGATCGTACAGGAGGCGGACGCGATCTACCGCGAGGAACTCAAAAAAGCTGGCGTCGACCTGGGACTTGGTCAGTTCTTTGCGGCGCTCTCCAATATGCGCTCTGTCGGCGTTATGGGAGACGGCAGGACCTATGACTATGCCGTCGTCCTCAGGGCAGTCCTCACCAGCGACTTCATGACAGCGGAAGCAGCCGAGCTCCCCTGGAGCGTCCTGCAGACCTGCATGAACCGCATCATCAACGAAGTCAAAGGCGTAAACCGCGTCCTGTACGACCTCACCAGTAAACCGCCCGGGACTATAGAACTTGAGTGATAACAAGGAATGCATCACTGGAATTGTCAGCCGTGCAGCGGCTGTTGAGAAAAAAGAAAGGGTCCCTGACCATGCTTGCATGGAAAGGGACCCTTTCTTTTTTCTCAAATCACTGACCGAAGGTTGGGAACAATTCCAGAAAGATATACTCCGCCAACAAACAGCGAGCCGTCAGGCGAGCTGCTTTTCTTATTCTCGTAGATCCTGCCGGAGGCTGGATCCGCTTCTTCTTATGATTGAATATACTCCGCCAACAGACAGCGAGCTGCCTCCCATCCTCTTCGATCCTGCCGTCAGGCACCCTGCCTCATCACTTTCCATACAGAAACGGCCTCGCCAGCTTCACATTAAAGAAATCGATCAGCGGTCCCATAAAGAAAGCGGTAATGATCGTTCCGATCCCCACTTCTCCTGTCACCTCGAGCCATGTATAGCCGCCGAGAAGGCAGAGCAGCGTTC
This sequence comes from Lachnospiraceae bacterium, assembly GCA_017449745.1. Classification (GTDB taxonomy): domain Bacteria; phylum Bacillota; class Clostridia; order Lachnospirales; family Lachnospiraceae; genus CAG-791. The sequence continues at coordinate 37,025 of JAFTFD010000339.1, read as the reverse complement.
CGCTGATCACGCACACCAGATCCGTGATGATCCTGCAGATAGAGAAGGGGATCTTTTTCTGCCGCTCCGACCAGACAAGCGCGACAGCGTCGTAGGTGGACACGCCCAGATCCGCGGTAAAATAGAAAGCGGAAGCGACGCACATGATCACGATCGCGGCGGCCAGCAGCAGAAAGCGCGTGACCAGGGAAGGCCCCGGCAGCAGCGAAGATACACATTTCTGGGAGAATTCCGCTATATAGCCGAGCAGGAACAGGTTGATCAGCGTCGCCAGCCCTATCTTATGGCGGTCAAAGATCAGCGCGAAGGCCAGCAGCACGAGGTTGGTGATCACATAGAGCGTCCCGAATCGCAGCGGGATCACGGCATCCAGACCGCTCATCAGGGACTGGAAAGGATCGACTCCGAGAAAGGCGTGCTTGAACATCCCGACGCTGATGCCGCAGATGATGACGCCGAGCGCACTCATTAAGATCCGTTTGGTAAGCTGCTTATCGGTATTTTGTTCCTGCATTTTCAATTCCCCCAAAAAAACCGGAGCGAGGTGTCTCCGGTATTCCTGTCACTGTGTAGAGATGGAACAGGTACAGCGCTGTTTTTACAGCATAAAAATAACGTGTCAGACCTGTATTCGCTGATTCATACAACCAGCGTACAGTCTAACACGTTATTTGCTTTTAGGCTATGCTTTTATGAAAGAATCTTCTATCGGCGTAAAATTTTGTTTCGTCTGTCCGCACCTTGTTCAGTTCTTACCTGCAGTGCAGTCGACCACCCACTGAATGAAATTGTCCGTGGAGTTTCCGCTTCTCTCAGCCATTGTATGTCCCTGGCCCCAGACCGTCTCAAAATCGACGGACTCGACGGGGTCGTAGTTTTTAAGAGCGAGCGCCAGATTCAGCTCGGTAGAAAGAGCGCAGTCGCCCTGGTTGATCCCGGTGCGGATCCGCCAGTATTTCGCCACATCGCTCGTGCCATAGCCGTCGGAACTCTCAAGCAGATAGTAGAGAGGCGTGTACATCATAAGTCTTGTATCGACGGTATTTCCGATCAGGTCTGTTTTCTGAAGATCCTCGGCGTAAGCCTGCGCGTATTCGCTGCCAAGATCTTCCAGGATCTCTGCCAGTACAGCGTCGAAGTGAGCGCCGTTTCCGTCACCATAGCCAAAGAGCGTGTTCTCACCCTGGCCGCCGTCGAACTGGTCAAATGCACCGAGGTTTTTGGAAGCATTTTTCAGGGCTTTCACAAAGGATGCTACGTCTGTGATGGTCACGGAATTGTTGTCAGCGTCGTAAGTCACCCATTCGCCGTTCCCATTCAGGGCGTCAATGTAATCCTGTGCCGTTTCATAGGTGCCGGAAAGGGATAGACCGGAAGAAGAGGTATCATTTCTCTGAATATCGTCGATCTCTTCGTAATTGACTTCCTCAGATGCTTCAGCATTGGCAGATGTTTCTCCATCAGCAGGCATCTCTCCGTCAGCAGGCATTTCTCCATCGGGGGCACCGGAAGGACGCTCACCGCTGACGGGACCGCCCGTTCCGCCGCCGAAGCCTCCAAAGCCGCCATGGCCGCCCATTCCGCCGCCAAAGCCGCCGGAAGAGGAAGCTTCGTAAGGAAATTCTGTATCCTCAAGGAAATGTTCAAGGGAAGTTTCGATCGCATCCTTTACTGTATCGTAGTAGGAGCCTGCCTGACAGATCCCTTCCGCCGAAGCTTCCAGCGTCAGGATATTTCCGGCTTCGTCCTTGATCCCTGCATTATTGATGTACTCCGCGAAGGCCTCAGCAAGCGCGTCAGAGACAGCCTGCTCTTCTTCGGAGAGACCGCTTCTGGACGTTCCCAGCATCCATTCGTAAGCCGCATCCGCGCTGTCGAGGTTGGTAATAGGGCACCAGCACATGGAACCAAGCACATCGTCGGAGACGCCTTTTACGGCTCCGATCGCCTCGAGATACGGATCATAGAGGGCACTGTTTCCTGTTGATCCCATGAGCGCGGACTGCGCTCCGCCTCCGGACATGCCAAAGGTAAAGATACTGTCTGTATCGCCGGGCAGAAGATCGGAGCAGTAACGAAGGTACCGGACAGCAGCTTTCAGATCTGTGATGCCGGCAGGGGCACCGGCATCTCTGCCGCGGCAGCCGGCATGGGCGTAGATAAACCCGGCTTCCATATAATCGGATACGGAAGTGTAATCCGTCAGAGCAGACTGCGCGGAGTAGCCGGGGGTGTTGATCGGCATGACGATGGGGGCAGTGGCTGCTGTATAGCCGTTCACCTCTCCCTCTTCGCTGATCTCGCAGGTGTAAGTGCCGTCACTGTTTTGAGTCCCTGACATATAAGCGCCGGGAACAAAGACGGCGAGTTTCTCATAACTCTCATCCGCGGGCGTCTCGCAGTAGGAGATACCGATCTGGTAATAGACGTCATCGTCAGAGTTGTAGGACCATAACGCCATGTCGATCGGAGACAAGCCGGTGACGATCGCGCTCTCTGCCGCAGCTTCCGTTTCAGTTGCAGCATCCCCGGTATTACTCTGGCCGTCTTCAGACTCCTGTGCTGCTGTTTCTTTAGGGACAGCTTCGCTGGAGGCAGCTTCCTCCTGCACACTGTCGGCTGCAGTGGAGGAAGTATCCTGCGCTGTCTCTGCAGTCTGTGTCCCTGCGGCACAGGCACAAAGGGAGAGCGTCAGAAGAAGAGAAAGGGAAGCTGATATCAGTTTTTTTGTTGATTTCATTTGTACTCCTTGTTGCAACACGATGGTTGTATCTGTTTGTGTTATTTGCGTCATATAATTCTATCGCTATAACAGGAAGGATTTCAATCCTTCAGGAGGACAGGACAGTGTTTTTTTTGTAAGCAAGCGGCGTCATGCCATAGGCCTTTTTGAACAACCGGTAAAAATGGGTGCGGTTGCGAAAACCGAGCTGCCGGCAGATGTCCTCGATGTTCAGGTCCGTGGACTGCAGCAGGCGGGCGGCCTCTTCGAGGCGGTAAGAAACAGCGAGATCCACAATATTCTGTCCAGTGTATTTTCGGATGACCTTGTAGATGTAATTGCCCGAATAGTGGAACCGGGCGGCCAGTTCGCTCCTGCCAAGCATCCCGTGCGTCTCGCTCATAAGGTCCCGGATCTCGCTGAAGAGCTGCGCCTCCAGATCGGACCCCAGCTGTACCGGTGTTCGCGAGTACTGGTCTGTGGAGAACAGATGATATAACAGCTCGGTAAAACCGTAGCGGATCCTGGAGGAGGCATTTGCGGAAGGGGAGAGCGTTTCCTGCATCAGGGCGTCCAGGATCCTGTGCGTCTCTGCCCTTGCTTTTGCGGCGTGGTCTCCGTCCTCAGAGATAAAATCGATATATTTTTTCTGCTCTGTGTGCTCCTGTGAATGGCTGGGAAAGAAAAAAGAACGGATCTCCTGAAGGGGCTGGTCCGGCTCCGAGGAAAAAAACAGGGGCGTATCGAAGCACTGCCTGATCAGGTCCCGGGACATCTGCACATAGACACAGCGGCAGTCTGTTATGAATTCCTCTGTGTGGCGGACGTTAGGGTTGAGAATACACGCGCTCCCCATGGGGTAGTAGTGGCGGATATTCTCAATATTCTGGTAGAGCTCTCCCTCCAGCACGATCATCAGTTCATAATAATCATGGCGGTGAAGAGGCGGATGATAATAAGCCCCCGGGATATTTTCCTTGCAGCTGGCTGAATAGAGCAGCAGGTCGGGAGCGCAGGTGGCAATGATATAATCCGCCCCTTCGGCATTCATATAATTGGATGACAGGAAAAACTGGAAAGGCCCGTTGAGGCGCCTGTTCGCGGAAATTCCGTCCGCCTCGTACGCAGCCAGATCCACATTCCGGTTATTGATCAGATAAAAGGAACCTGTTTTGCTGTCAGTAGACAACGCCTGATCCATATTTCAGCACCTCTCAAATAGCGACGCAATGATCCTGATTTGGTTTGAAAATGATACAAAACTTATTCACCCATTTCATGTCAGACATTGAACAGGAGGGCGAAAATAATGATAATTATTATAAAGGTCAAAAGAAGAAATCACAATAATTCTGCCGGATATCCGGACTAATTGAGGGAATAAAGCATTGCCTGGAAAGAACCAGGCGGGCGCAGTACAGCGTAGTATCAAAAAGGAGAGTGTCAAAAATGAAACAGATCGACTTCAACGATAGCTGGAAATTTAAGGTACAGGGGGACGGTGAATGGAAGAGCGTCACTCTCCCGCACGATGCGCAGCTCCTCGCGGCCCGCTCCAAAGACGCACCGGGCGGCAGCGGACACGCCTATTTTCCGGGAGGTATCTACGAATATGAAAAGCAGATCGAGGTTCCGGCAGACTGGAAGGACTGCCATGTCGAGCTGCTCTTTGAAGGTATCTACAAGGACGCGCAGGTCAGCATAAACGGCAGCAGGGCCGCGCTGCACCATTACGGCTATACACCTTTTAATGTAAACCTTGACGGCATGCTCCGGTACGGCGAGACCAATACGATCACCGTCGTGGCCGACAATGAAAAACTGCCGAATTCCAGATGGTACACGGGCGGCGGTATTTACAGGCCTGTCTCCCTTCTGGTCTCAAAGAAGACTTATTTGCCCTGGCAGGGAGTAAAAATAAACACGCTCAGCATCGACCCCGCAAAGATCAGAGTCAGGTCCGCTGTTGCAGGAGATGCGCAAAACACCTCCGTATCTGTTGAGATCCTGGATAACGGGAAAGTGATCGCGGCCGGAAACGGGGCAGATCTGGAGCTTGTTGTCCCCGGGGCCCAGCTCTGGTCGGAAGAGTCGCCAAAGCTCTATGATGCGCATGTTGTTTTAAAGCGCGGAGGGGAGATCCTCGACGAAGTCTGTGAGCGTTTCGGCATCAGAAAACTTGAATGGAGCCCGAAGGGGTTATTCGTCAATGGCAAGGAGACGCTTTTAAGGGGCGGCTGCATCCATCATGACAACGGGATCCTCGGCGCGGCAGAATTTGCCGAGAGCGCAAAAAGGAAGATCCGTATTTTAAGAGAGAGCGGTTTCAACGCTGTCCGCATCGCCCATAACCCCGCCTCCACAGCGCTGCTGAATGCTTGCGACGAGTACGGCATGTACGTCATGGACGAGGCGTTCGATATGTGGTACAACCGCAAAAATCCCTATGACTACGGCTGCAACTTTGAAGAGTGCTGGAAAGAGGATATTACGGCGCTGGCAGAGCATGATTTCAATCATCCTTCCGTGCTGATGTACTCGATCGGCAATGAAGTGGCGGAGCCGCATGAGGAGAGAGGACAGATCGCAGGACAGAAGATGATCGACCTCCTGCATGAGCTCGATCCGGACCGCCCTGTTACCTGCGGCGTCAACCTGATGATCATCGGACGCGCGGCAAAGGGGAACGGGATCTATCAGGACGGCAAACAGAATACCGGCGCCGATAAACCCCAGAAGGAAGATAAGGCCTCCAACGGCAGCCTTGCCTTCAATATCATGGCGAGCTTCATCGGGACCGGGATGAATAAGGGCGGCAATTCCAAAAAGGTAGACGCCATTTCCACTCCTTTCTGTGATGCGCTCGATATTGCCGGATACAATTACGGTTCGGGCCGTTACCCGCTCGATGGCACGGCGCATCCGAACAGGATCCTGGTCGGCTCCGAGACCTTCCCGCAGGATATCTGCAAGAACTGGGAAATGGTGAAAAAATACCCTTATCTCATCGGCGATTTCATGTGGACCTCCTGGGACTATCTGGGAGAAGCCGGGATCGGCGCATGGAGCTACACCGGCGGCGTTCCTTTTAACCGCCCTTACCCCTGGCTGCTTGCAGGTGCAGGCGTCATTGACATTCTCGGCACTCCGGACGCCAGCTGCCGCTATGCGGCTGTTGTCTGGGACCAGATCGATCATCCGGTGATCGGGGTCCGACCTGTCAATCATCCCGGTGTCCGCCCCTCCAAATCTGTGTGGCGCGGAACCAACGCAATGGAGAGCTGGTCCTGGAAAAACTGCGAGGGCAATAAGGCCTATATCGAGGTCTATTCTAAAGGCGATGGCGTGGAACTGTTCCTGAACGGGAAATCTCTTGGAAAGAAAAAGCTCAAGGACTACAAGGCGGTTTACAAGACATCCTTCCAGCCCGGAACGCTCACAGCAGTCTCTTACGATGCCCAGGGCAAGAAGATCGCCGAACACTCCCTTGTCTCCGCAAACGGCAGCAGGCAGGTAGCTGCAGTGCCTGAGAATACAAAGGCCGGCAAGGGCGAGATCGTCTATGTAGATATTGAGGTCCGCGGCGAAAACGGGATCGTAGAATCCAATGACGACAGGACCCTCACCGTCACGGCAGAGGGAGCTGAGCTTCTGGGATTCGGAAGCGCAAACCCCTGCACCGAGGAGAGCTATACCGAGGGGAAATTCAAAACTTACTATGGCAGGGCGCAGGCCGTTGTCCGCGTCGGGAAACCCGGAGCAGCGAAGATCATAGTCAAAGATGGAGACAAAGAGGTCACAGCAGTGCTCTGATCGGTACAGATCCGGCTTAATTACCCCATCTTCCATTAATATACATGTTATTGGGGTCAAAAGGTATAAAAGCCTGCTCGTGTGAGCGCAGCATGCTTTTCTGCCTTTTGAACTTAGCATCATATACATATAAGAAACCGCAGGCATTGAAGTGCCTGTGGTTTTTTATTATACTGAAACCGGGCTGCGATCGGGGCAGCCGGCGGGCGGGAACTATTCCCGGACCGACCTTGTAATTCAGGAAAGGAAAAAGGTGATAAACTATGCAAAAACCAAGTCTCAAATGGATCATTCTTTTTAATCTGGTTCTCGATCTGCCGATGGCGATCGTTATGTCCGTCTCGGCAGCGCTCCTTGCGGGAGCACCCGTGCAGGCGATCTTTACGCCGAATCTTCTGGCGAACATCGCTATTGGATTCTGCCTTGCTTTTCTTCTGAATATCCTGATTCCGGGACAGAAGATCCAGGCCGGGTTTGCACGCCTGTTCAAGCTTGATCCGCAGAGCCTTGCGGGAAATCTCGTCGGATCCCTTCCGGTCTGCCTTATCTTTACCATCGGCGTGGGGCTTCCGCTGTCCATTTTTAACGTGCGCAAGGCACCGGACTTTATTTTTGCATTCTTCGCAACATTTATTCCGCTTTATATCATTCTTTACATCGTTGCTTTTATTTTTACGCCGCTGGCGGCGAAGGCAGCGAACGCAGCATGCAGCAAAAAGTGACCCGCATCCATAACGAAGCGCCTTCAAAGAACAGGAGCAGGTACGGGCTTTTCAGAAAGGAGTGCCATGAAACAGTATCAGCAGAAAAATGTGTCGGATATCAACCTCGAAGATTATCTGAGCGAATATGAGTCCAGGCAGGCAACCGTCAAAGACATGTTCTATGACAGGTTCCGCAGGAAGGAATCCCTGAACGGCCTGTGGCATTACGCGGTAGACCAGTATGACAATTGCATCCGCCAGCACTGGTTCGAGGAGCGCCGCTATGACAAGAACGGCTATACGGTCCCGGTCGATTACTCTTTTGACGAGTGGCCGACAATGCAGCTGCCCTGCTGCTGGAACACGCAGAGCGAGCGGTATCTGCTGTACGATGGGAGCATGATTTTTACGCGTAAATTCAGAATGCAGAAAACGACGGGCGAGAGGATCTTTCTGAAACTCGGCGGCGTGAACTACATCTGCAGGGTATTTTTGAACAAACAGTATCTGGGCATGCACAGAGGCGGCTCTACCCCGGCTTATTTTGAGATCACGGATGCCCTTCAGGAAGACAATGCGGAGAACAGGATCATCCTCCAGGCAGACAGCACCCGCCGCCCCGAGCAGGTTCCGACGGAAAACACGGACTGGTTTAATTACGGCGGTGTTTACAGGGATATCGAGCTGATCCGCGTGCCGGAGGTCTTTATCAGGCAGTTCCGGATCGCGCTGGTGCCAGACGGGAAATTTGATAAGATCTGTGTGAGCGCCGCGCTTTCACAGGAATGTGATACTAAGGCGTCCCTTGTTATTCCGGAGCTCGGGATCAATTACACGATCGATATCCGCGCGGGCAAGGGAGAGGCAGTCATCGAGGCATCCCCCATGCTCTGGTCTCCGCAGGATCCTTATCTTTATGACGTAGAGCTGATCTGCGGAGAAGATAAAGTTACCGACAAGGTAGGCTTCCGTGAGATCCGCGTGGAGGGCCGCGATATTCTCCTGAACGGAAAGCAGATCTTCCTGAAGGGGATCAGCTGCCACGAGGAAAGTGTCGAGAATGGAAAAGGACTGACAACGGAAGAAAGGCTTGAAAACATCCGGATCGCAAAAGAGCTCGGATGCAATTTCATGCGTGTTGCCCACTATCCGCATAACGAGGAGATGGCGCAGCTGGCGGACAGGGAAGGGATCCTCCTGTGGGAGGAGATCCCAGTCTACTGGGCGATCCGGTTCACCAGAGAGGCGACCTATCAGGATGCGCAGAACCAGCTCCTGGAGCTGATCAACAGAGACTGGAACCGCGCCAGCGTGATCATCTGGTCCGTCGGAAATGAGAATGCCGACACAGACGAAAGACTTGAATTCATGAAGAATCTCGCGGAGTGCGCGCATCGTGAGGATTCTACGAGACTCGTATCAGCGGCGTGCCTTGTCAGCTATCAGGAGATGGCAATCGCGGACAGGCTCGCGGAGTATCTGGATGTGATCGGCCTCAACGAGTATATGGGCTGGTACACACCGGATTTTGGCATGCTGACAAAGCTCTTCGAGAACAGCGATCCTTCCAAGCCGGTCATCGTGACGGAGTTCGGCGCGGACGCTATGCCGGGCCACCGCAGATCCATCTATGACAAAGGCACAGAGGACTGCCAGACTTATGTTTTTGAAAAACAGATCGAAACGCTGAAGGACATCCCCTACGTAAAGGGAATGACACCGTGGATCCTGTACGACTTCAGATGTCCCAGACGAACCAGCATGATCCAAGGGTATTACAACAGAAAGGGCCTGCTCTCACCGGACAAGAAATATAAGAAACCCGCCTTCTTTGTACTGCAGAAGTTCTACAGGTCAATAAAATAAATATAGTAAAAGGCAGAAGAGCATGTCGTGCAGGCGCGGCATGCTTTTCTGCCTTTTCTGTCATTTGATCGCTGATAGAACTCCCTTATGTCTGCTGGATTTTCTCCAGAAAACGGTGCTTTCCGCCGGAGGATTCGTAGATGCGGACTTCACAGTTGTGAGGGCGCGGCCTCCAGATATAGCCTCTGGGCGCATCCTCCAGATAACCGGTGAGGGCGCGAATGATGCCGCCGTGGCAGGCGACCAGTACGTTCTCGTAATCTTTCTGCTCCAACTCCCGAAGGAACCCGTGTGCGCGCCGGATCATCTGCTCTGTCGTCTCAACTGTAGACGGTGCAGGAAAATACTCCGGAAATCCCCAGTACAAAGTCATGCGCGGGCCGACCAGCCAGTAGCATTTTTTTTCATACCGCCCGAAGTCAGCCTCGATGATCCTCTCATCGCGGATGATCTGATCCTCGGGAACATTTCCGATAATGGAGCCGGTGACGATGGCCCTTTTCAGGGGGCTGGCGTAGACTGCGTCAAAAACGATGCCGGGGTGTGTTTCCTCCAGCAGGGCGCGCGTTTGCCTGGCCTGTTCCAGGCCGGTCTCGTTGAGCGGCTCGTCCGTCAGGCCCTGCATGAGGCGCGCTTTATTCAGGTTTGTCTGTCCGTGTCTTGTGATCCATATTTTCATGCTGCTATTCTAGCACATCCGGCAGCCTTTATATATAATGAAATGGAGTCGGGAAAGTACAGTAATTCAAACCGGCTCCGCAGTGGAGCAGCGTATTACAAAGGAGACCTCTTATGAAATTTTACATGCCGACAAGGGTTTTTGATGAAAAAGACTGTGTTAAAAAACATGCCGCAGATCTCTCATCCTGCGGCACAAAGGCGTTGATCGTTACAGGCAGGCATTCGGCGGAAAAATGCGGGGCGCTCGCAGATGTGACGCAGGTTCTTGAGGACAATGGCACTGCGTGGTGCCATTTCGCTGAGATCGAAGAGAATCCTTCCGTGGAAACGGTAGTCAAAGGAGCGATCTACGGAAAGGAGCAGGCCGCTGATTTTGTGATCGGAATCGGCGGAGGCTCCGCTATGGATGCGGCCAAGGCGATCGCATTCCTGATGTACAGGCCAGAGATCCTGGCAGAGGACCTGTATAACGGAGAGCTTCCGACCCGCTCGCTCGATGTGGTGGCGGTCCCGACGACCTGCGGCACAGGATCGGAAGTGACAGGCGTCAGCGTCCTGACACGGCATGAAAAGAAAACAAAAGCATCGATCCCCCACAGGATCTTCCCGAAGCTCGCACTGGTCGACGGCAAGTATCTTGCGAATGCGCCGCAGTCCATTATCACCAACACGGCGGTCGACGCCCTTGCGCACATGATCGAGAGCTACGAATCAAAAGCAGCGGATGACTACAGTAAAGCAGCGGCCCTGGCAGGCCTTCGGATCTGGAGCTCCTGCAAGGATCTACTGCTGCCAGGTGGATGCAGCGCATTAAGGGCGGGCTGCAGTGAGGCGGAAGGCGCAGCTGTTGCGGCAAGTGAGACGGCAGCCTCAGCAGAAAATACTGCTGCAGCCGGAGAGGAGACTGCTGCGCGCCTCATGAGAGCGTCGACTTTTGCGGGGATCGCCATCGCACAGACTGGCACCAGCATTCCGCATGCGCTCAGTTACACCGTGACCTATGACCTTCACATGCCGCACGGTATGGCTTGCGGGTATTTTCTCACCGGATTCCTGAAAGAAATGCCGGAAGAAGACCGCAGCGCGGTACTGGAGGCAGCAGGTTTTACGGATGTGAACGACTTCTGCGGCTTTATGGAAAAAGCGTTCCCCGGCATCTCTGTTCCGGAAGAGGTGCTGAGACGGGCTTACGATACAGTTTCGGCAAATCCTGTGAGAATGTCGAGCTGCCGCTTCTACTGCGACGCAGAGGTTCTCGCGCGGATCACTGGTTCGGCGCAGGCGTAGGCAGTGGCTTTTGCTGTGAAGCAGAAGCTTGCGCGGATTGCCGTGCGGCACAGGTGCAGGCAGTTGCTGACTGTGGCAGAGAGCGAATGTTAAAAAAATAACAGTTTCGATGTTTTTCCACGTCGGAAAAGGCTGCGGATATTGATTTTTAGTGTCAAATATGTTAAAAAGACTAGGAGTATGCACAGTTATGTTAGTTTAACGTATCAACCATATATCAATTACAAGAAAGAGGTTAACGTACGATGGCAAAGATTGATTTAACTAAGTATGGCATCACAGGCGCTACTGAGATCGTCTACAATCCTTCCTATGAGTTCCTTTATGAGGAAGAGATGAAGCCCGAGCAGGAAGGCTATGAGAAGGGCGTCGAGACAGAGCTCGGTGCTGTCAACGTCATGACAGGTATCTACACTGGCCGTTCCCCTAAGGACAAGTACATCGTTATGGATGAGAACTCCAAGGATACGGTCTGGTGGACGACTGATGAGTACAAGAACGACAACCACCCGATGAGCGAGGAGACATGGGCAGCTATGAAGGCTCTTGCTCAGAAGGAGCTCTCCGGCAAGAGACTGTTCGTCATGGATGCTTTCTGCGGTGCAAACGCTGACACACGTATGGCTGTCCGCTTCATCATGGAAGTTGCATGGCAGGCACACTTTGTTAAGAACATGTTCATCCAGCCCACAGCAGAAGAGCTTGAGAACTTCGAGCCTGATTTCGTTGTCTACACAGCTTCCAAGGCTAAGGTAGAGAACTACAAGGATTATGGCCTTAACTCCGAGACATGCGTAGCCTTCAACACAACCAGCCGTGAGCAGGTCATCCTGAACACATGGTACGGCGGCGAGATGAAGAAGGGTATGTTCTCCATGATGAACTACTATCTGCCGCTGAAGGGCATCGCTTCCATGCATTGCTCTGCAAACACAGATATGAACGGCGAGAACACAGCAATCTTCTTCGGTCTGTCCGGCACAGGTAAGACAACACTGTCTACAGATCCCAAGAGACTCCTCATCGGCGATGACGAGCACGGCTGGGACGACAATGGCGTCTTCAACTTCGAGGGCGGCTGCTATGCTAAGGTTATCAACCTTGACAAGGATTCCGAGCCCGATATCTACAATGCAATCAGACGTGACGCTCTTCTTGAGAACGTTACTGTTGATGCAGAAGGCAAGATCGATTTCGCTGACAAGAGCGTGACAGAGAACACACGTGTTTCCTATCCGATCGAGCACATCGAGAACATCGTCAAGAAGGTTCGCCCTGTATCCGCTGGTCCGGATGCTCAGAACGTTATCTTCCTGTCCGCTGATGCTTTCGGCGTACTGCCTCCGGTCTCCATCCTGACACCTGAGCAGACCAAGTACTATTTCCTGTCCGGCTTCACAGCAAAGCTTGCAGGAACAGAGCGCGGCATCACTGAGCCCACACCTACATTCTCCGCTTGCTTCGGCCAGGCATTCCTTGAGCTGCATCCTACAAAGTATGCAGAGGAGCTTGTCAAGAAGATGGAGAAGGTCGGCGCAAAGGCTTACCTCGTCAACACAGGCTGGAACGGAACCGGCAAGCGTATCTCCATTAAGGATACCCGCGGCATCATCGACGCTATCCTGAACGGCGATGTCAACAAGGCTCCTACAAAGAAGATCCCTGTATTTGATTTCGAGGTTCCTACAGAGCTTCCGGGCGTTGACACAGGTATCCTTGATCCTCGCGACACATATGCAGATGCTGCAGAATGGGATGCAAAGGCTCAGGATCTTGCTCAGAGATTCGTCAAGAACTTCAAGAAGTATGAAGGCAACGAGGCTGGTAAGGCTCTCGTCGCTGCAGGCCCTCAGATCTGATCTGAACCCGGCCCAGACCTGATTTGAATTCGGATAGCATCTGAATACAGATAAATGAGAATTCGGATATCATCTGAGTACAGATATCAATTGAATACAGATATCATCTGAATGCTGATTGGGTCATCGCAGAATAATGCAAGATGCAAAGTGCCGCACCGTGAGGTGCGGCACTTTTTTGGCTGCGGTTCTTGATTTTGTTTTCATGTTTGGTTTAAAATGAGCAATATCTGAGCCGGAGATTCGGTCCAGATGCCATATCTTTTTCGGCTATTTCGTTGTTTGTCTTTTCTTGTTTGTATAACTTAACTAATGTTTTGTGTATTTCTTGTTTCCTATTCCTGCTTGTGTTTCTTGTTTCCTACAACTAGCCTGCACTTCTTATTCATCCACTACATTACAAAATTCTGATTCGTATCCCCGTTTATAGCGTTTATTCTGAACTTCCTGCAGTCTAATACTTTCATTTTAAACTCCCTGCAGTCAAATACCTCTCATTTTAAACTATCAGGTTTCTAATACCTTTCATTTCAGACTCTAATTCTTTCTGCCATACTCTGAAATCAAGTGGTCATACAGCTATTCACAACATAATTGGCGAATATCGTTGCAACAGGTTGTGCACATAAATTGGCATTTTTACAGCGCGCGACAAAGACCACGGATTTCCCGCATTCAGATGTGTGGAAAACTGACCATTTCAAGACTCTCGCAACAAATATCAAAGAAATGATGGGACATAGAGGTAAATTCAAAACCTCGGATTTTTTGTTGTCACAACAAAGAAAAGAAGGAATGGGATAAATGACCGCGAGGAAAAAAGTCCTAAGCAACATTTTATAACAGGACTACCTGTTTGCACGTGACCGCTTTTTTTCGGACTTTACTATTCACAACAAAAGAGAACGAATAAAAACATTTGGAGGTACAGCTGATGAAATGGCTGTTTTATCGCACAACAAATATATTTAGTATATCCACTAATAACCGTGGGCACTGCGCACACACAAATATCCCGCACAACAGAAGAGTGCTCAATTTAAGCAAATGCCCGTATAGGGCTTATCTTCCCACTGGAATGCAAAAAGAAAGAGCGATAGTTTGCGGGAACATAAGCGGTGTCCCGCCATAAAATGCCTATCTAACGAGAAACTTGTAGAACAAAAGGTAATCAAACCATGCGAGGATTTATTGAAAAGGAGTTCAATTTGTTGAGAGACCAATATAAAGCAAGCCAATCTGATGAGAGGCCAATATTAAGAAAGACCAATCATGATATGAGAACATTATAAAGAAAGGAACGACAAAACCATATTCATCAATACAAAGGAGAAATAGTAAATTGCCATCTATCTATGAGTCATTACTTAATCGGAAGGCTTCACTCGAGTTGTTGATCCGTGAGAAGGAAAGAGCATTGAGTAAGGCACCGGAAGGCACTCTGCATATCAGAAGCCACGGGAGTTATGTTCAATACTACATCAGCACAGAACAGCAGAAAGATAAGTATCTGTTGCGGAAGCAGGATGTGTTCGCCAAATCTCTGGCGCAAAAGAAATACGACGAGAGAATACTTAATTCTGCTAAGAAAGAGCTGAAAGCTATTGACGGGTTGCAGAGAAGAATCCCGGAAATAATGGTGGAAGATGTTTATACAAACTTATCTAAAGACCGGCAAAAGCTGGTTACGCCTATAGTGTTACCTGATAAGGAATTCGCAGATCAGTGGCAGAATGTTCCATATGAAAGAAAAAAATTCATGGAGGATTCACCGGAGTTCTTCACTGCCAAAGGGGAACGTGTCAGGTCAAAGTCTGAAATACTCATCGCAGATATGTTGAATAAACTGCACATTCCTTATCGATATGAGTATCCATTAGATCTAAAAGGGATCGGAACGATATATCCTGATTTTACTATGCTGAACGTGAAATTGAGAAAAGAGGTCTATCTTGAACATCTTGGTATGATGGATGACCCGGTCTATCTGGAGAATGCTCTGCAGCGGATCAGTATTTATGAGCAAAATGGAATATTTCCGGGAGACAGGTTGATCTTGCTTCATGAGACTTCAACGCATCCCCTGAATATCAGGGCTGCAGAAAGAGCAATCCGGTATTACATCAATTAGGACAATGCAATTAACAATGGAAGCACTGTTGAAATTCCACGAACTAAAACTAAAAAAGGGTTAATCCAAGAAAGGAACGAAAATGAATTACAATTACTTTAAAAACTATATTATTGATAAAGCACAGATGATCGGCGAGGATATTAGTTATTATGAAACAGCGGAAACAGAACCGGAAGTAGTGACTGAAACGGCATCGGATATGCTTTCCCATATACTTGAATTTACTATTCATTCAAGCGACGTATATAGTCCGGCCATCAGTACAACTGTGCGTATAGATCTTGTTGAATTGTTTCAGGATCTGCAATATGAAAAAAATGATCAGATCGTCAGAAAGATCGATGCATTGTTTAATTCAATGGAAACAACAGGATGTAAACTTGGAACGGAAGCATATATTAAAAGGTTGAGCGGGGTTGAACTGGAACGATATAATGCGCTCAAAGAACTAAGAGCTGAGATAGCAGAAAAAGAAGGCGTGCGTCTATACATGATCTTCGATAACAGGACACTTGCGGAGATGAGCCGCCTGAAACCTGAATCGAAAGCAGCAATGCAGACTATCCATGGAGTTGGAGCCGTAAAGATGGCAAAATACGGAGAACAGTTTTTTGACCTTCTCAGGGAATTGGCATAATAATTTACATACTATATATTTTCGGATATATCTAACTCATACCGGAACATGATGGTACAATATGCTGGAGAAGGATTTTGCACAGCATATCTATTGTTAACTGGAAGCAACCAGTATAAGGACTCCAAATGAAAGACGATCTAAACCTTTTCAGAAATCTGCTGATCCTGCTGTTGATCCTGGTCCTTGCGGGAGGGGCAGTCTGCGGGTATCAGTTATATAAAAACAGGGATGCTTATGGCGCTGAAGAAGACGGGGAGCTCACCGGCCTTAGGAAATTAATTTCAGAAGCTGAAAAGTGGCTGGACAGAAGTGGTGGTTCGAGATCGGGCCCGCTTCAGCCTTCAGAAGGTGAGGACGGTGCCGGGGACGCGCAGAACGAGGCGTCCGGCCAGGACAGCCAGGATGGCCGGAGTGACGCAAATGACACATGGGGAGGAGATGACCAGGACTTACTTGGCCTCATTGTCTGGGATGAGTTTCCCGAAGATCCGTTTGATGCCTTCCCGGGAGGAGAACGCAGACGGGTGATCTTCATTGGTGACTCCAGGACAGTCGGCATGTACTGGGCGCTGAGTAAGGACCAGAGTCTCCATGAAGTACATCTGGAAGATAAAAACGGAGATATATGGTCAGCCAGGGAAGGTATGGGCCTTGCCTGGATGAAGGAGTATGGCGTCCCTCCTGTGCAGGAGGAGATCGGGGAAAATACGGCGGTCGTGATCCTGATGGGGGTCAATGACATAGGATCGCGGATAACCGCAGATGATTATGTGGACTATGTGAATGAAAAAGCACAGGACTGGACTGGAAAAGGTGCCTTGGTGTATTATACCTCTGTGAATCCGGTGCGGGAAACGCTCCCGAATGGCCTGTCCAATGCAAAGATCGATGAATGGAACCTGAAAATGCAGGAAGGGCTTTCAGAGAATGTGCAGTACATTGACACAAATTCTGTGATCACGCAGTACAGGGGGCAGTTCGATTTCAAGGACGCCCTGCATTACCGGGATTCGACGAATCTGGATGTATACAGGGTGGTTATGACAGCAATCATCCAATAAGAAGCTGCAGGAAACATCCCTGCAGGCATTGCTGGCAGACGCTTCCAGATTAGTTTATTCCTGCAGGCATTGCTGGCAGACGCTTCCAGATTAGTTTATTCCTGCAGGCATTGCGAACAGACGCTTCCAGATTAGTTTATCCCTGCAAGCATTACCGGACAGGCAGTAACAAATAAGTATTAAATTTAATTATCAAAAAAAAATAGAAAGAGAGCACGTAAACAATGAGAGGCTGCGGCATTTTAATGCCGATCTCATCCCTGGCTTCCAGGTTCGGGATCGGCTGCATTTCCAAAGAGGCATATGAATTTGTAGATTTTCTTAGCAAAGCGGGACAGGGCTACTGGCAGATCCTGCCGGTGGGGCCTACAGGCTTCGGCGATTCTCCTTATCAGCCGTTTTCCGCTTTCGCGGGAAATCCATATTTTATCTGCCTGGAGGATCTGATCGAGAAGGGCCTGCTGACCTGGGATGAAGTGAACAGCAGAGACTTCGGACGCGATGAAGAGCGCGTGGATTACGGCGCGCTTTACAATAACCGCTTCGACGTACTGCGTATTGCCTATGGCAGATTCCTGGAAAAGAAGATGGATCAGGAGGCAGATTATGCCGAGTTTACAGCCAGAGAACAGTTCTGGCTGGAGGACTATGCTCTCTTTATGGCGCTGAAAGAACTGCATGAGGGCAAGGGCTGGAGCGACTGGGACGATGAATATCGCCTGAGAAAGCCGCAGGCACTTAAAAAGGCCAAAGAAGAACTCAAGGAGACCATCGGCTTCTTTGAATTCCAGCAGTTCATGTTCGATCTGCAGTGGAGAGCGCTGAAAAAATACGCCAATAAGCACAATGTCCGGATCATTGGAGACATCCCTTTCTATGTCGCACTGGACAGCACGGATGCATGGTCTCATCCTGAAGCATTTCTGATGGACAAGGATCTGAAGCCTACGGTCGTCGCAGGATGCCTGCCGGATGTGTTTTCCGCGACCGGACAGCTCTGGGGAAACCCGATCTACGACTGGCCGCACCTTAAAAAACGGGACTATGACTGGTGGGTGAAGAGGATCCGCCGCAGCTATGAGCTATATGATGTCATCCGCATCGATCATTTCCATGGTTTTTCGGAATACTGCGCGATACCGTATGGGGATGAGACGGCACTAAACGGTAAAATGTGCAAAGGACCGGGCATCGACTTCTTCCGGAAAACAGCGGAGCAGGTTCCCGAGATGCGCGAGGAAGGCCTGCACATGATCGCAGAGGACCTCGGAAATAATACAGAGGAGAAAGAAAAGCTCCTTAAGGACAGCGGGCTTCCCGGAATGAAAGTACTGCAGTTTGCGTTTACCAGCTGGGACAGTGCTTATCTCACACATCGCCATGAGCGGAACTTTGTTGTCTATACGGGAACACACGACAATACCACAGCTCGCGCATGGGTAGAGGAATTGAATGAGGGGGCGAGATCTTACGTCCGCCGTTATATCAATTCCGTGAATACGGATTACGGCGCATTTGTGTGGGATTTCATCCGCGAGGCATACCGATCCGTGGCAGAGCTTTGCATCATTCCCCTGCAGGATTATCTGGTCAAAGGAAAAGAGGCAAGGATCAACAGCCCCGGTGTCGCAGACGGCAACTGGCAGTGGAGATTAAAGCCTCATTTCCTCTCTGACGACCTTGCGCGCAGCATATATGGACTGTCTGAACTGTACGGAAGACTTCCGCAGGAGGAGCCGGTGACAGAGGAGCCGGAGGAGACGGAAGAGACAGAAGAGACGGGGAAAACAAAGCAAGCAGAGGAAACCCAGAATTAGTAAGCTGGTAAGCCTGTAACTGACAACACGCAAAAATACCGCGGAGGAAACGGCATGAGCGATGTCTTGAAAAAGATCAGGGAAAACGTGGCGAAGGTCATGATCGGCAAGGAGGCAGTCACCGATCTGCTGCTGGCGGCGCTGGCTGCGGGAGGGCATGTCCTTCTGGAGGATGTTCCGGGAACCGGCAAGACGGTGCTGGCGAGAGCCCTTGCAAAATCGATGGATTTTGATTTCGGCAGGATCCAGTTTACGCCGGATCTGCTGCCCAGCGATGTGACAGGGCTTAGCTATTTTGACCAGGAAAAGAGTACTTTTGTTTTCCGGAAGGGGCCCGTGTTTACAAATCTGCTGCTGGCCGACGAGATCAACCGCGCGACGCCAAGGACACAGTCCGCGCTCCTTGAGTGCATGGGCGAGGGCCAGGTGACAGTCGACGGAGAGACGCGCAGCCTTGAGAAACCTTTCTTTGTCATCGCAACGCAGAATCCGGTCGAGACGATCGGATGCTTTCCGCTGCCGGAAGCGCAGATGGACAGGTTTCTGATGAAGATCAACATGGGGCGCCTGTCCGCGCAGGAAGAGCGCAGCATGCTGGACCGTTTCATTGAAGCGCAGCCGCTGGAGACGCTGGAGAGTGTCGCTTCCAGGGAGGAGATCGTCCGGCTGCAGCAGGACTGCAGGCATGTTTTTGTGCACAGCGAGTTAAGAGATTATATTGTGAAACTTGTGCAGGCTTCCAGAAGCGGGTATGAGTACGGCTATACAGGTATCAGCCCGCGCGGAACGCTGGCGCTTCTTCGCGCGTCACAGGGATTTGCCCTTGTACAGGGCAGGGACTTTGTCGTGCCGGAAGATATCAAGAGTGTTGCGGAGTCGGTCCTTGCCCACAGGTGTCTCACGGAAGAGACGTCCGATGCGGACCGCCGCGGCAGAATAGCGCAGATCCTCGGATCCGTACCTGTGCCGACCGAGGACTGGAGCCGCAGATGATCGCCGTACTGGCGGCACTGCTGTGCCTTGCGCTTGTCGCGTGGAATTATTTTTACAGCAGAAGATGGGACCGCGGCGTCAGCGTCGGGATCTCCTTTTCGCGCCCCGCGACCTATGTCGGCAAAACTTTTGAGCTGACGGAAGTGATAGAGAACAGGAAAAAAATGCCAGTCCCCGTCATGGAGATCGGTTTTCGCGTGCCGATCGGCATTCGTTTTACGGATGCGGAGAACACGCAGATCAGCGATTATATCTACAAGAAAGATCTCTTCGCCCTTCTGGGGATGGAGAGCATCACCAGAAAATATGAGATGGAAGCGGCAGAGCGCGGCTGTTACGATGTCAGCCAGGTTGTCTGCGAGGCTCCATCTCTTCTTCATATCTACCGGTACCGCATGGAATGCAGCACAACGGACCGGATCTATGCCTACGCCAGAAGAGTAGATGTCTCCAGGATCATCACCAGTGTCGAGACGATCCTCGGGGAACTTGAAAGCAACCACAAGACTTACGAAGATCCTTTTGCTTTTGCCTCCATCCGGGAATACACGATCCGGGACCCGATGAAGACGATCAACTGGAAAGCCAGTGCGCGCAGCGGGAACCTGATGGTAAATACTTTTACTTCTGTCCGCTCAGAGGAGATCGAGGTCTGTCTCGATGTGGAGGACAGCGGGATCCTCAAGCACTCGCCGCTTGTCGAGGAGAGCATCTCCATCGCGGCATCCCTGTGTGAAAAGCTGATGATGGCGGCCAGAACAGTGGAGTTCCGGATCAATATCAGGCCGACGCAGCAGGAGATGGCGGAGTACGGGCACACTCTTAAGACTATGGATGGCTATACCCTTTTTCCGGCAGCGTCCGGTCAGGACAGGCATCAGAGCCTGGAGAGATTTCTGACGGGAAAAATGACGAACCGCGATACGGTACCTTTTGCGGATATGGCGTTCTCCGGATCGGTACCTCCAATTAAAAAGTCAGATTCTAGACCTGCTCCGACATCGGGAAAATCCGCAGAAAACGCGGACAGAGTCCGCATCCTTATTTCTAAAAATATTGACAGTGACTGGATCAGGGAACATCAGCAGCAGATCGATGGCAGCTGCATCCTGGTGATCCCGCACAGGCACGGCAGCCAGAGAACGCCGGTATCCCAGGGGATCCACTGCATCGATTGGGAGATGAAGAACTAAGCGGCTGGGGAACAAACAGTTCAGAATGTGAGTGACTGAAGAACGGAGCAGATGAAGAATTTAGTGGCTGAGGACGATAATGAGTGCACGGATAAGACAATTTCTGATCACCATATGTGAATGGCTTCACGCTGCCATGGTCCTGGCACCGCTTGCCGGTGTGCTGTACATGCTGCTAAAAGAGAGAAATGACAGCTATATTCCGGTCATGTATGCCATTGCGCTTGGACTGCTGCTGCCTGCCAATATGATCCTGCGTACAGCTGTGATGAGGGCAAAGAGCCTATGGCTGTATCTGATCGTGACTGCGGCGGTGCTGACGGGCGTCTTTGCCGCAGCAGCTTCTTTGAGCGGGGCGTATTTTGAGGGGACGGTCAGGATCTATCTTTGGGTCGTGCTGACAGTGCAGACAGTAATTCTTGCTGTGGACTGTTTTGGAATCAGAATGGAGGACAACAGGCGCCGGCAGGCAGTTCTGGAGAATGATCCAGACTGGCGGGAAAATGTGCATCTTACGCAAAGACCCGGAATCGGAGGCGGGGTCTGGTTTGCACTGCTGTATATACTGGGAGTGCTGGTCAACTGCAGCAGTATGTGTGATATAGCATTTCGGAGCGAAGCGGCTTATCTGGTGATCCTGGTCGTTTATCAGTTCCTGACTTCGACAGAGCAGTATCTGCGCAACAGACATGATATCAGCCACGTTCCGGAAAAGAGGATACGCAGGATCAGCACGGCAGTGCTCGCTGTCTTCCTGCTGGTCATGGGCGCTTCGATCCTCTTATCGGCTTTTGCGGGCAGATGGCGCCGCTATGCCGATCTTCGCCAGACAGATAACAAGCCTGTCGATATCGTGCTGGATCCTGAGATGTTCGAGGTGCCGCAGCAGGAGGGAATGGGCGGCCAGGAAGACCTGATGGCGATGCTGGCTGAGGATGCGCCGGAGCCGTGGATCGGCTGGGAGTACCTTGCCTGGATCGTTGCCGGCGTCAGCGTGGTTCTGATCGCTGTCGGTATTTTTTATGCGATCCGCCGTATTTTTGCCGAATTCAGGAACAGACCGGAAGAGAACGGAGACATTGCCGTCAGACTCGAGCCGGAGGACGAGACCGTATCTCTGGAGACGGCGAGTACGCACCGCACCTTATTCCTTACCGAAGAGGAGAAGATCAGGAAGCGCTATCGCAAGATGATCAGAAAAAACCGGAAGGACCGGCCGGGAGCTTCGGAGACACCCGAAGAAATGGAGAAACTTGCCGGGATCAGCGAACTTGCAGAGACGAAAGAACTGCATGCGCTTTATGAAAAGGTGCGGTACGGGAGATAGGCAGTATGCCGCCATAACCATATACATCGGGGTATCGGGATACCGTATCTGTCATTGTCCAGAATAGCAGTGAACAGCGTATTTTGATTCATAATTCTGTCGAAATTCATAATTGTGCTATCCCCATGAAAAGGGTAAAATCATAAATTATTATTTCGTATTGTAACGGTACGCCCTCAGCAGTTAATGCTTCGGACGGCCCGAATAGTAGCATCGTAATTTCACTGTAGAAGGAGAAGATTAATGGCAGAAATCAGAAGACCTGACAACATGGAAAGAATTACGACCCCTGCCCTGGCGCAGGCATTCATTGAGGAGCAGATCACAGAGCTCCGCGCACAGATCGGTGACAACAAGGTCCTGCTGGCACTGTCCGGCGGCGTAGACTCTTCTGTAGTTGCTGCACTGCTCATCAAGGCAGTCGGCAAGCAGCTGATCTCCGTGCACGTCAACCACGGACTGCTTCGCAAAGGCGAGCCTGAGCAGGTTATTAAGGTATTCCGCGATGAGATGAATGCCAACCTGATCTATGTGGACGCTGTGGACCGCTTCCTCGACAAGCTGGCCGGCGTTTCCGATCCGGAGACAAAGAGACACATCATCGGTGAGGAGTTTATCGATGTATTCGCGGAAGAAGCCAGAAAGCTCGATGGCGTGAAATTCCTGGCACAGGGTACGATCTGGCCGGATATCCTTGAGAGCGAGGCAGGCATTAAGGCACACCACAATGCTGGCGGTCTTCCCGAGGACATCGCATCCCGCTTTGAGCTTGTAGAGCCGGTCAAGATCCTCTTCAAGGACGAGGTCCGTCTCGTAGGTAAAGAGCTCGGTCTTCCTGACAACATGGTCTTCCGTCAGCCGTTTCCCGGCCCGGGACTCGGCGTACGCTGCCCCGGCGCGATCACACGCGACAGACTCGAAGCAGTCCGTGAGTCCGATGCGATCCTGCGCGAGGAATTTGCAAAGAACGGCCTTGAGGGCAAGGTATGGCAGTACTTCACAGTTGTTCCGGACTTTAAGTCCACCGGTGTCAAGAACGGCAAACGTACCTTTGACTGGCCATGCATCATCCGTGCGATCAACACCACGGATGTCATGGAAGTTACTGTTGAGCACCTTCCGGACGAGCTGATCGATCACCTCGTTAAGAGGATCATCACAGAGGTTCCCGGGATCAACCGCGTGCTCTATGACTTCACTCCCAAGCCGCCCGCAACGGTCGAATACGAATAATTTCTGATTTGTCAGAAGCCCGGTATTTTTGCGGGTTGCAAGCAAAAATGTTTAAGGTCTGACAGCAGATTGACAATATTTCTCTAAAACTGAATTATTCCAAAAGAAGCAGCG
The DNA here is from genome assembly GCA_017449745.1 of Lachnospiraceae bacterium. Classification (GTDB taxonomy): domain Bacteria; phylum Bacillota; class Clostridia; order Lachnospirales; family Lachnospiraceae; genus CAG-791. The sequence continues at coordinate 13,581 of JAFTFD010000339.1, read as the reverse complement.
CTATCTGATTTCAAGTATTTCAGACAGCGCTGTTTTTCTATCCTATTAAGTGCAGAATATGTGCCGGCAGGTGTGTACGGATGATGAATACAAAAGACTGGAAAAAGCATTCTTTGAAAAGGAGAAGAATCTTTCCAAATTTGCCAGTATCGAGTACGAATGATCGCGAACGCTACAAACGATGCAGATGATGCAGATAAAAAGTAGGCCAGACCCTTGGAGAGCTTGATGTCCTAAGGAGCTGGCCTTCTTTTTATTTATAGCGCGCTTGCGCGCGTGCAGATTGCCTGCAGGGAAAAATGCTGTAAATGTGTAAGACGAAGATTATGATTACACTTGACATGTTTGGTTTACTCGAGTAAACTCTTAGATAAGGTTTATCAAGATAAACCAAATTCAGGAGAGTGTTGACTATGGGTGATATTGAACTTGGGAACGTGCAGGAACGGTTCGCGGATATTGTATGGAAGTATGAGCCTGTCGGTTCGGGAGAGCTGGTAAAGCTTTGTGAAAAGGAGCTGCACTGGAAAAAACCAACGACTTACACCGTGCTGCGAAAGCTGTGTGAGAAGGGCCTGCTTCAGAATGTGAACGGAATTGTGACCTCACGAATTTCGCGTGATGATTTCTACGCTTCCAAAAGCGAACAGATCATTGAAGAGTCATATCAGGGATCTCTCCCTGCTTTTGTAGCAGCATTCACTTCAAGGAAAAAGCTCTCAGCTAAGGAGGCTGAGGAGATCCAGAGGCTGATCGATTCTTTCAAAAAGGGGTAAGTATGAGTGCTATATTCCTCAAAATATTGAATATGAGTATTACAGCCAGCTGGCTTATCCTTGCTGTGATCGCTGCGCGGCAGCTTCTCAGGACGGCACCTAAGTGGACAGTCTGCCTGCTCTGGGGAATGGTTGCGCTTAGGCTGATCTGTCCATTCTCTATGGAAAGCACATTCAGCCTGATCCCGAGTACGGAGACGATTCCGTCCGGGATCGCTGATCAGAACAGGCCCTCTGTTAATACGGGGATCACCCTTGTAAACGATATGGTCAATCCTGCGATATCGGCATCCTTTACCCCGAATCCCGGGGACAGCGTGAGTCCTCTTCAGATCATCATACCAATCGCAGCAGCTGTATGGATCACGGGAATGATCCTGATGCTTGCATATGCGCTGATCAGTTACCTGAAGCTGAAGAGAAGTGTCATGGCATGTATGCCTGTCGGAGAAGATGTATTTGCCTGTGATGAGATAAATACCCCATTCATTCTGGGAGTTTTCAGGCCGTTGATCTATGTGCCTTCTTTCATGGATGGTGATACATTAAGCTTCGTACTCCGGCACGAAAGGGCACATCTTCAGCGCCATGATCATTGGTGGAAGCCATTCGGATATTTGCTTCTGGCTGTTCACTGGTTTAATCCACTATGTTGGATCGCATATATCCTTCTTTGCAAGGATATAGAAATGGCATGCGATGAGAAAGTGATCCGCGACATGGACAAGGATGCCATGGCAGCATATAGTCAGGCAATTCTTGACTGCAGCTTTTCCAGAAAACGCATCGCTGCATGCCCTCTGGCCTTCGGTGAAGTCGGGGTGAAGGAGCGGGTGAAAGGCGTGTTAAATTACAGGAGACCTACTTTCTGGATTATTTTGATCGCCGGTATAGTATGCATTGCTTTAGCTCTATGCCTTATGACAGACCCGTTATCAAAAGAGCTTGGCAAGACTCCTGCTGAGGGCGAATCATCTGGGCGGTTTTATCTGACGATCGGTGCAAAGGGTGTGAAAAGCATCGATGTAGTAACGCCTCATTCAAGCGGAGGCTGTCAGAATGCGGATGGTTCATTGTTTAAGGAAGGCGAAACCTTCTGGCTTGAACCACTGGACGGGGTTCAGGATCTATGCGGTGTGACCATCACAGCTTTAGATGAAAACGGAGCTGTGATCTGGACAGCATCCATTCCCGACAATGAGGAAAACAAAGGCTTTACTCATTTGATACAGGATGGATGGGAAGTCACGAGCTTCGCCGACCTGGAGACAGATATGCTGCCGTCCGGGACACAGGACGAAATGTTTGTCAGTTTTGCGGGCGAAGATTATACGGAAATCCGATGGCAGGGGAGAACCTATGTGCCATATTGCCCTGTGGATAATCGCGACCGCGGCGCGAAGCTGGGTCATGTAGGCGAGGATGAAAACGATGAAATCTATGAGTACAGGGATTATTCCGCGGCGGAATGGCTGATTTCGTTTTACCATTCCGGGCTGATGGACAGCTCCATGCTGATGCGGGAAGTGAATGTAACTAAGATCCCGGAAGGATTGTCTTCCGAATACTGGTGGAATGAGCCCGGTCTTCTGGTTCCATACGAACAGACACAGGACGGACAGTGGGAGGCGCGTGGGAAACAGTACAGGTATTGCCTCACCCTGCGGGGCAGGGGGAATAATGCAGCCAGGGAAAGTGAATTTACGGTACTGTCGAATGAGCAGAATATTACCTTTGAAGAAGTGTTAGAAAGTCTGTTTTCCAGCCAGCGTTACACTGTATTTGACTATAAAGACGCCATCCTGGTGCGGATTGGAACTTTGGAGGAGGATGAAACGAACGCGCCTGGGGTATCAGAAACACCGAAAGAGGAAGACAACGGGCAAAACGCTTCCGCAGTTACGCAGGAGTGGCGCTGGCCTCTGGAAAAAACACATGAGGTCGGTGATTATTATGGAATCAGGGTCCATCCGCTGACCGGTGAAGAACGTATGCATGACCATGTAAATCTCAGAGCGGAAGAGGAAGAGTGGGTTGTGGCTGCAATCGGAGGAAAGATAAAAGACATACAGTATGACCCGCAGATGGGCAATACAGTCATCGTTGATGCCGGTGACGGAATAGAAACCGAGTATGGGCATCTCTCCAAAGTCGGAGTATCAGAAATTGGCGGGACGATCCATGCCGGTGATGTGATTGGAATGGCCGGCAAAACAGGAACGGCAACAGGAACCAATCTTTCTTTCAAGGTAATTGTAAATGGGAGTCCTGTAGATCCTATGCAGTTTATTGGTGATTAGGGAACAGGGCTCAGTAAAAAAGTTGATTGTTCGTGTGCATTCAGAGGGGAGAAAAGCTGTATGAACAGCGGACTCACAGAGTCCGAACGCAGGGGGTACGGGGATTTTATCCTGTACCCCGGTTTTTACGTTCGAAATGTCCACGACAAGGATTCGGATGAAGATTCATTTGTAACCTTTCACCCTGTTCATCTGTATTATTATTGAAAGGCCTTTTAGTAACAATGTAAGGAACCATATATTTATGCGATTAGATTTTAATGTGATTGCCGAGGAATACAGGGATAATCTCTTCGCCGCAGCTTTCCATATCTGTGAGAACGCGGCGGATGCGGATGATGTTGTCCAGGAGACGCTTCTCAAATATCACCGGTCAACAAAAGAATTTGATAATGAAGAGCATCTTAAGGCCTGGCTTCTGCGCGTCACAGTCAATCAAGCAAAAAACGTGCGCAGATCTTTCTGGAGACACAGGATCGTACCGATTGAAGACTACATGGAGACGTTGTGCTTTGATTCACCGGAATCGGAGACTTTATTTCTGGAAGTGATGCAGTTGCCGGAGAAATACAGGATCGTGATTCATCTGTTCTATTATGAGGACTATTCGGTAAATGAGATCAGTCAGGTGCTAAGGATCAGCGAAAGTAATGCAAAGGTACGGTTAAGCCGCGCCAGAAAGATGCTCAAGGAAAGATTACGGGAGGAGTGGAGTGAGGATGAATAACCGAGAAAAATACAAACAGGCATTTTCTGTTCTGCATGCCTCCGATACTACAAAGATGGAGGTGAAAACAGTGGAATTATCTAAATACTCTATGATGCGCAGAATTACCGCAGCGTGTGCCGGATTGATACTGGTCTTAGGAACAGGTATGGTGGTTTATGCGTATGGGGGACATATCGTCCGTCAGATTTTCGGATGGGGAAACAACATGACGATCACTAATACAATTGATCCAGAGACCGGAGAAAACAAGAATGAAGTGATGGTCATGACTGACTCACTGACAAAGCCGATTATTGTTGAAGACGATAGGATAATATTCGTTGTAAATGGCGAGCATATCGATATTACAGATCAAATGTCCGAAACGGAGCCGTATTCCTATGAATATGAGGATGAGGAAGGCTACAAGCACTACTGGTTCGTTGGGATTAATAATGCTGAAAAGGGGGAATACGGATTCGGTGAATACATCATGGATACAAATGGCGAGTGGGCGGGAGGTTACTCAGCTTGGACTAATCTGGATGAGAATGGAGATGGCCCAGAGTGGTTGGAGATTGGAAAGGACAAGATAGGTTGTCCGTGGTAATGTGCTGGAGAAATGTTTTGATTACTGAATACAGCATATGATATAAGAATCAGAGAACCGGCGGCATTTGCTGCCGGTTTTTTTGAAAAACGAATGAACCGATCGGAACAAATCCGTCTCTAAATATACAGATGCATCTGAAAGAAACATGAAGGAGACGCCGATGGATGAGCAATATCTCGTCAGAAGAATGAAGAATGGTGACCGGTCCGCTTTTGACAGCATTTACGAAAAATACCATATACCAATACTGCGCTCGGCCTATTTGATCTGTGGGAACAGACAGGATGCGGAAGACGTTATGCAGGATACATTTGTTGCCTGCTGGCTCCATGTCAGGGAACTCAGAAAGGATGAGAGCTTCCGGTACTGGCTTTTTCGGATCATGGCACAGGCCGCGAGAAAAACAGCAAAGGAACATGCCGCTCTTGTGCCGGATGAAATGATCCAGGACACGGCAGACAGGGGTCAGCTGCAGCAGCTGGTCAGTGATGAGTATGAGAGAGTATTAGATGGATACTTCGTAGAGAATGCCTTGCAGGCATTATCTAAGCAGCAGAGGGAAGTGATCGTTCTCTACTACTACAATGAGATGTCTGTGAAGGAGATTGCAAATACACTGCAGGTCTTCGAAGGTACAGTTAAGAGCAGATTATTCACGGCGAGGCGGCAGATGAAATCGGCACTGCAGCGTCTTAAGAAGGAGAGAGAAAATGCGTGAAAACTATTTGGATCAGGAGATACGAAACGCGCTTGTAACAGCAGCGGATCACGTAGATGTATCCTCCCGCTGCAAGGACAGGATTGACGCTCAGATTAACTGTGCAGAGGCCATGCAATCGAATGGAGGATCAGGGCATTTTTGTTATGGAAGCCGCGAAAAAGAATTGACACATCCTATTGAATAGGGTAATATCTTGATGTGAAAAGAACGTTCTATGAGATGAAACACTTTACAAAAAAGTGGAATGAATTAGGTTTTACGGATGACGATCTTCGTTCCTTACAGAATATGCTGCTGGAGGATCCTAAGGCAGGACCGCCTGCAACATTTGAGGAAAGAACTATGAGCACTATGTATGAAAGCCTGATGGAAGGGTTACAGGAAGATCTGAAAGATATCCAGACTTACGGAGAACCTCAGGGTAGAAAAACGGTTATTGAATATATACCTGTGAAAGAATACACAGCTGATGAAGTAAAGTCGATTCGAAAAGGGGTAGGCGTGAGCCAGTCCGCATTTGCCAAATGCCTGGGCGTTTCCAAGAAGACCGTTGAAAAGTGGGAATCGGGAGATAACATTCCTTCAGGACCTGCTTCGCGGTTGTTGGATCTGTTTTTCAACCATACGATCAGTACGTCACAATATATTAAGCATGTATAATGTTGAAATGTTATCACGCTGATAAAATTTTGATAGCACCGGCCATGACAGCCAGGATAATCTGGATAACTGAGATCAAAATAAATCAGAACAGATACAAATACTAAACAAATATGTTTAATATTTGAAAGTCCGTGTAGAATACGAATAAGAAAACACCTGTCCGCTTACATCCTCATTGTTTCTGAAAGTGACAAACAGTTTGAACCACTGACACTGGCAAGCTGAGGACAAAACAACATAGTAAAGCTGAAGCCTTGTGCTATGACATTACGTCACGGCATGAGGCTTTTTGTTATTGCTTGTCCAAGCCCTTCAGACGTTTGTAGTAAGCCAGAAGTCTGTCCCGCGAGGGATTCTTTTGGTCGATCACATCTGAAATCAATGCAAACAATGCCGGATCATCCGCTTTGGAGATAACGTATTCCTTTGGTTCGGGATCACTCACTGTACCAGTCAGGTAATCCGCAGAAGTCTTTAGTTTTTGTGCCATAAATATGATCATCTGATACGAGGGCGTTCTGGCAGCGGACTCATATCGCAGATATCCCATTTTAGACAGTCCGAGAAGTCTTGCAGCCTCAGCTTTATTAAGACCTCTTTCCTCACGTACTTTCTTTAGTCTTTCCGGTAAAATTATCACTTCTGCCATGTTTCCGCCTCCATCCCAGGCTGTTGACAGTAACCAATGGATACAGTATTATGTCGTAAAGAGTATCCAATGGTTATATTTTAAGGCGTTCTGGTTATAATGACAAGCGAATAATTGGGGGCAGTATGAATAAAAGATATAAAGCCATTGTATTTTCGTCACCAATGGATTCTGAGAAAGCTGGGATTAGGTATGCAATTAAGGATATTGAAACCGGCGAAATTGTGGATGATGCACAAGGTTATGGCTATAGATCAGCACAGAAGGCATATGCAGGATGGGCTTACAAAAACAGGGACAGATCCAAGGACACTGAAAAAGCGGAAAAGGAAATCATTATTTTACAGTGGATGAAAGAAAACAGGTCATTCATCAGATTACTGGATACTTTAGCATTCGAGATAGTGAAAGGATCCCACGCACCTGAGGACAAAGTTGATGTCAATTTCGTCAGAAAACTGCTGAAAGAGAATGGTTATAGAGACCTGCCTTTTACCGCTCGTGATCTATATAAATATTGGCAAAACGGACCAGTCTTTAGCAAGAAGAAACGACAATAATCATGTATTTTTTGGATAATTCTGCATCGTTTCTTCAATCTCGGCAGGTCTTTGAGGCGTGATAGTAAATTAGAGCATGAGAAAACTTTGGTTATTTCAAAAATCCTGCCAGAAGGTGACATCGGAGAACAAGTCAGGGCATGGAAAAGTTCCGGTCATTTCAAAAATCCTGTCCGGAGACGGTATCGGAGAGCGGCTTAGGGCATTAAAATCTTTAAGCGGTTTGTATTTCTTGCCTAGAGGTGGCAGTAAAAACCGTCGGGGAGCATGGAAAAACTTCAAGTATTTTATATTCCCTGCCTAGAGACGGTTCTTTGATGACAGAGCTATCTTGTTTGATGGCCTGAGCATTCTATAAACGAAGATCGGTTCCTGCTGTTGGGAATTAGTGAAACTTCAAAGGTCTGTATTGTATGTCATTGCTACAGAGAATCAGACACAGTTATTCGGATCATCTCAGCCAGACAGGCAACCAGGAAGCTCCAGCTGGCTCGTGATGATATGACGGGTCTGATTCCGGGCCTGCACGGCGACCCCCAGCCGACAGAGATCAGTACGATCACCATCTACCCGGACAATACATTTGAACTGCGGGGTGCCGGGTACATGCTGGGAGAGTGGAAATCGACGGAAAAAACAAACAATGGAGGGGATTGGTATAAGAAAGTTTCCCGGTCCGCTTTCACCTGCAAAGGAAAACTGCTGATCGATACGGGAGGAACAAGAAAAGGAATCGTCACCGAGCTCAGCGATCTCACTTCCAGCAGCCACTCTACTGATACAGCATTGGCTGCTTTTGCGGATAATCCGGAGTGGGCGTATTCGTATGAGTCTACGTATCAGTTAATCTGTCATCCGGCTCTTGCACAGACGGATGAGCAGATACAGGAATGGATGACAAAAGTAAAATCGAAATCCGGTGCAAGCTATCTGTACAGTGACATCAGGCTGACATTTAACAGTGAAGGCAAGCTTAAAGAGGTCTATTTCTATCCGGTTGGCTTTACGAGCATTTCCAGCAACAGTACCTTCGGGTCAAAGGATCCGGTAGAAAGTCCTACAGCGTATAAGAGTATCGGTTTCTATGTCATCGAGTGAGTCACGGAACCTGTCCCCGTGACTCCCCGTGACTCAGCCGAAGCCGGAAGAGCCCGTGGTTCACTCAGTGCGGTTGTAGATCGCCGATACGCTGCTCCGGCTGCCGCCGATGAAGACGACGGCGGCCAGCGCGCACAGAAGCATGGCCAGGAGCAGGACGACCCGCTCAGGGATCCGCTCAGAAAGGATCCCGGCTGAGAATTCCCCGATCAGGGCGCCGACGGTGGACAGCATGCTGAACGCACCGTTGAAGCGCCCTTTCTTTTCGTCCGGCACGTAGCTCTGTGTGGCCGAGATGCGGATCGTGTAGCTGGTGATGCCGCCGATCCCGACGAGAAAACACAGGAGCATCATGACCCGGAACGGGAAGAACAGGTAGATTCCCTCGAAGATGGAGATGGCAATGTAAACGACCAGCGCGATGCGGTAGCGGAACCGGGCCGGGATTTTCAGCCGGTAATGGATCATGCCGCCGATCGCCCTGCCTGCGAGCGAAAAAGCCATCACGAACATATACCAGTACTCGCCGTTCTCAAACGTGCCTTTGAAGTATGGGAGCACAATGACGGAAGACACGCCGCCGCAGATGGCGGAGAAGGCAAAATATGCCGCAATCGCCAGCAGTCCCTTTTCCGAGGAGAGGTAGCGGAAGCCTTCCCGTGTGTCCTCGATCACCTGCCGCGCCGGCTTTGCTCCCTCTATTTTCGTCTTCTGCTGCTCTTCGATATAGTGCTCCTCAGTCCTGATCTGCGTCTCCATCACCGCGGCGGCGAAGAAGCAGATCCCGTTTACCAGCAGCAGCGGCGCGAGCCCGATTTTGCTGTACATAAACGTTGAAACCGGCACCATCACCGCTGAGAGGGTCTCCAGCACGCTTGCGATGGAGTAGGCCTTCTGGTAGTTTCCTTCGGTGATCAGCAGCGGATAAAAGCTCTCATAGGCAACCATGTAGATGCTTTCGACTGTCCCCAGGACAAAGCAGTACACAGCAAACAGCGGAAACGAGAACCAGCCGGCGGACAGCACCGCCGCCATCACGATGTAGAGAAACGCGGAGAAGAAGTCCAGCGTGTAGATTGTCTTTTTCCTCGAGAAGCGGTCCAGCAGCGCACCGGAGATGACCGGCATGAACAGGTGCGGCAGCGTGAACATGGCAATATAAACAGAATACAGCAGCGTCGACTCGGAGATGTCCAGCACCATGAGGCTCATGGCAAACCCGGACATCGCGTTTCCGAACATCGACACGATGCTGCCCAGTGTAATGATGGTAAAATCCCTCGTCCACAGCGAGGGCGTATTCTTCCGGTCTGACATTGCCCTGTTCCCTTCGATATTGAATTCAGGTGCTTCGTGGGCTAAACTGATTATAAGGCAGGCTGTTAACTCAAGCAAGCTTATGCTCTACCCGCAAGCCCGCAGAAATGATGAACAGGATCCTGAAAAAATGCCTGCAGACAAACCCGAAAAAAAGAAAAAACAGATCACTACCGAGCGGGGAAAGATCGAGGCAGAGCTCGCCCTTGCGAACCGGATTAAGATGACCGTGCTCCCGAGAGTTTTTCCGGCTTACCCGGACAGGACTGATTTTGACATCTATGCTTCGATGACACCGGCAAAAGAAGTCGGCGGCGACTTCTACGACTTCTTCCTGATGGAAGGACAGGGCAATGTCATCCGCCGGGTTTATGAGGAAACGGAAGACGAGATGTACTACACCGCGACCTTTGAGGACGGCGAGACCACAGCAAGCCAGATCATGCAGGAGTGGTATGACGAGCTGGCCAAGGCAAACGGGAAGGAGGTTCACGATGATAGGACGGCAGGTTATTCTCACAAACAGGGAATTCACATTGGAAGAGTTATATGATTTTATGCGCACTCACTGGGACGTGAATGAAGGCGGAGAATTTGTATTGGGAAGGCCGACTAAAGCATCCATTGAGGAGTATATTCTTCTTCCTGCGACCAGACGGTTCATGACGATTGTCTATCCGCGCAAGGCTGGAGGACTGTTCAGCAAAGACAACAAGGTCATTCTGTCCACGGCTGACACGCCCGAAGGCGCTTTCGAAGGACTCGCGCAGGCCATCCCCACGGGTAAAATCTTCATCGGAGCGGCGCAGATGGTCAATTTAAGTTCGTCGGAGAAGGAAAGAAAGGGACCGGCGGAGGATATCCTGCAGCGGTATACGGCGTATATGAAAAAATTACTGGGTGAAGCGGGGTATCTTAAGGGATGAGAAAAGCACTTCTATTTCTGCTGCTGTTTGTCTTCACACTTTCCGGATGCGGGAAGGGCGGATCAGGGGAGATGATCGGACCGCGGACAGAGGATGCCTGGGAACAATGGGAAGAGGATCAGAAAACCCTGGCCCAGACCTGGGGAGAGACGGAGATTTACGCTTATGTCACGTCGATCATGGATGATATGTACAAGGTGGATACCCGCGTGATCTTCAGCGATGATTTTTCCGTTGAGGCAGAAACTCCGGAAGTGGACGCGTTTCGAAAGCTTTACGACGATATGAATCTGGGAGACGGGATCTCGCCGGAAGAATTTCTGAGCTGGCTGGATGATTCCGCGATGCGGTACGCACTCGGAAGGCCCTGTGATCTGGCTAGTATAGAAGAACAGAAGGAAGCGGACGGAGCGTACACCGTCAGACTTGAGTACGCTTCGGGCGGTGATGCGCTGATGGCACTCAGCCTGCCGGTCTCCACAGATGCAGACGGGCAGTTTACCTTGATCAGGATGATTACGGAAGAATGAGAGTTGTGTCAAGTCCGCTATGAAAGGACTTGACATGTAGCGTCTCCTCGCTGGGGAGGCATCACACATTAAAATGTGTGATATTTTGCTCGCACGCCCGGAGGGCGTATTAAATCGAGCGATGTTCAAAAGCGTGGAGGGCAAAATATGGCGCACCCCAATGAGGAACACACTGGCCGCAAGGTCACGGAGAACATCTACCTGTGCCCGGACGGCAAATATCGTTGGACCTATGAATTGCAGATGCTGAAGAACCCGACGATTCTGATCACGATTCTGAAAGTAATCCTGCTTTCTTTCGGAATCGTCATGGCTTTCCTCATCCTGATCAACCTGATCGGGGGGCGACTTCCGCTACTGGGACCGCTCAACCTTTACATCTTTTTTCGGAACTTTTCTCATACTTGTACTGGTCACAGCTGTCCGGCACAGATCAGATCATGATGACAGGTAAACCTCCTCCAGCGTCCGCCGCAGGGTATTCCGATCCATTCTCGTCTGCTCCATGAGTCCCTCTGCAAATCGGCTGAAGGCACCGCACAGCAGTGGATGCGAGAAGCCAAAGGACAGCTCCGGGCGCAAGGCGTGGATTACATGGGTCCAGTCCTTGGAGATGAACAGGCGGATATTCGGGAAGGGCGTTTCCGGTAGCGGATAAAGCCGATAATTCGGGCAGGCCTCTGAGAGCCGGATGATCTCACGGATGTGGAGGGCATACTGCTCCGGCGTGTAATACAGCTGCGGGCAACCCGGGATTGCTTCTACAGCTGCAGAATCTAAGCTGTAATCTTTATGGGTGTCCTGGCCTTCTGGAATCAGGAGTTTTTCCGGCGGTATCAGCGGGACACACTCGCACACCATTACAGACGCATCTTTCAGCCGCTGTGCAAGCGCTTCATGGGTCATCTGCCAGTACGCCGTCAGCGCGGGCTCATGGAAGGAATGGACGAGATCTTCCGGCATGGAGGCGACAGACAACTCATTCTGAATCACGGTCAGATCCGAAGCTCCCTCGTAAGGCCGGGCAGAGACGGCGCGCATCAGCAGCTGCGACTTCTTCAGAAGAGACTGATACTCCGACTCACAGATCGAAAGAATCTCCGGATCCGTATCGTAGCGGTAGACACCGCCGGACTCGGTGCCGGCCGTATGAAATGCCTCGATGCAGGCTGCACTGGGCCTCAGGAAAATCGTATGTGAAAACCGGCGGTCGCTCGGCTTCGTCGACGAATAGGATTCGATCATGCCGGACATATAAAGCGGCAGCCATCCCCGGATGGCATCATTCATCTCCGCCAGATCCCGGTCGATGTTGTGAATAATCTGAATCTGCGTCCCGTTCCGGACACAGGCGCTCATCAGAGACGCCCAGCCCATCAGAAAGGCGGGATCGCCGGTCATCCAGCTCTGATCCTCATCCGAATACAGAAGGAGCCTTGGCGCCCGCTCCTTTACAGCATCCCCAAGAAAGCGCAGAACAGCTTCCCGCAGCCCGGCGGTCCCGAAGTAAACCGGCCGCGCATCCTCCGGCTTCACGGACGATGCCGCGGCTTCCCAGGGCGGCAGCACCCTGCCGGAATCGGTCGTATAAGTATCGAAAAAGCCGAGCATATCTTCAGCAATGTACATGTTCCGTTCCGGCAGCTCGTCCGGCCGGAACAGCCACTCGGAGAAATTTTCCGCATCTATTTCACTGGCCGGAATCTTCATCATCTCTGAAAGTTCCTGCACCTTTCCTGTGCGCAGAACCCGATCAAGCAAAATATGGCTCAGCTGCTCAGCGATGACCGGGTTGGACTGCGGTGAACGCATTCCGCTGCGGTACCGGCTGATCAGGGAGGCATCCGCATGGAGAAGCTGGCTCAGACGCACGTTTGACAGCTCTGTCAGAGTCATGACGCTGTCCAGTCTTTCTGCAGATGAGTGTAGAGCTGTGCGGGATTTACGCTTGCCGCGCGCTGCGCCTTCAGAGACGGAAGCTCTGGGAGAGGAAGATCTGCCGGTAGTGCGGTGCTCCTCCAGATTTCCCGGTTCACCATCAAACAACCAGTCAGCCAGCTTTTGCCTGATCTGCTCCGCAGAAGCATCGGGCGTGAAGTCGATGACGGCGCACAGCTGCGAAAGTCCGTTTTTATTATCGGAAAACAGATAGATTCCGTTGATCAGCTTTTCTGTGGTCGGACTGGTCCGCGCCGGCTTTCGCACCCCGCTTCGAAGCCGGCTGATATTTGTGCGGTCGAAGCCGCCGAATTTTGCAATATCCTTATTGCTGGCGCCGATAGTCTTCAGAAGTGTGTTGAGACGGTCTGTAAACATGAGCGTGTCCTCCTTCGGGCGGGTATGACAACACGGATGTCAATGACAAATCGAATTGTCATCAGTATATCAGAGACAGCACTGATACGTCCCCGCTTCTGCGCAATGTCATTAAGTTAAGATGACGATAAAAATAAAATATCGGAATATCTCTCGAACAGAGAGGATATTCCGATATTTTTCTTGTTTGTTGTTTTTTTTGCACATGACAAAAAGATAGATGATATTATAGTTTTCGTATCCTCGATCGGTTATTAAAATAGCTTTCTTCATGGAGAAAATACCGAGAGGTATTGTCGCAACGGAGAAGAAATCGGTGATAAATATACATGCACCTACGGGTGTCCGATCAATCAGGATGGATACGGGATCTGCTCAAAGACCATGATGATGCTTTATCCTT
>JAFTFD010000338.1 GCA_017449745.1 Lachnospiraceae bacterium | reverse complement strand
TCACGAACGTGATGAACGGAATGGGAACGGTTACGACTTACTATTTCAAGTACTGGATGGGAGATATAGGACTGATGTCCATTGCATCCCTGACTTCTCTCGTTGCTCCTGTGTCCCTTATTTTCTTCCCGCTCCTGGCTAAAAAATTCGGTACCTCCAGGATCCTGCAGGCATGTGCCGTCTTCGGCATCATCGGTATGGTGATCCGTACGATCGGCGGTCCCAATCTCGCTACGATCGTCCTTGGCGGCGCTTTCCAGGGTATCGCCCTGATGCCGATCAGCCTGATGATCAATACGTATATCATTGACTGCATGGATTACGGTGAGTGGAAGTCAGGCGTCCGCGGTGAGGGTATGGTGGCGTCGATCGTCAACTTCTCCGGTAAGGTAGGCGGCGCGATCGCCTCCGGAATCGTAGGTCTTGTCATGGGACTTGCAGGATATGACGGCAGCCTTGAAGTCCAGTCCGCGGGAGCTATGAATGCCATTGTGGGACTGTATAACTACCTGCCCCTTGCGATGTGCATTCTGATGCTGGTCCTGTCCCTGATGTACCAGGTAGATAAGATCCGCCCGCAGATGGAGGCAGACCTGAAGGCAAGACATGAGCACTGATCAGGAATTCCCTGATGGTGCAGAACGATCCGGCAGAATTGCCAGAGGATGACAGGCATAAGACTTTGAATATTTAAGACATCAGGAGAGCAGACATGAAATACAGCAGCATCAAACCGGGAACAGTCTGGAAAGACACAAATGGAAATCCGATCCAGGCACATGGATTCTCTGTCTTTTATAATGAACAGGAAAAGCTCTGGTACTGGTACGGAGAAAATAAGGAAAAGACGGATGGAAAGGGAACGATCTGGCACTGGGGCGTGCGCCTGTATACCTCTTCGGACCTGTACAACTGGGAGGATAAAGGACTGATCATCCCGCCGCAGCCGGAAGATCTGACAAGCCCGCTGCATCCCACCTGGTGCATGGACAGGCCGCACATCCTGTACTGCAAAAAAACAGGAAAATATGTGGCATGGCTCAAGATCATGGCCGGCGAGGTCAGCCTGTTCATGTCCGTGCTCACGTCAGACAGATTTGAAGGACCGTATACCTTTGTCAACAGAATCTATAAGCCGCTTGATATGGATACAGGGGACTTCTGCCTGCACGCCGATCCGGACGGAAAAGCTTACATCTGGTTTGAGCGCCCGCACTTCCAGCTGATCTGCGCGACGCTGACAGACGACTATACAGCTGTGACTGGTGAGTACAGTGTTCACTACGACGGGCTGCTGCCTCCCATGACCACGGAAGCGCCTACTTATTTTGAGAGAAACGGAAAGAGATACCTGTTTACCTCAGGTACCAGCGGATATTACCCGAATCCATCAAAGGTATGCATGTTTACGGACCCGCACGGGGAGTATACAGATCTGGGAGATCCTTTTATCGGTGATAAGTCGGGGACAAGTTTTTCCTCACAGATCACCAGAGTGATCAGGGTGCGGGGTACAGACCAGTATATCGCGTGCGCCGACCGCTGGATGCCGCAGTGGTATGTCAAACCGCTGTCCAAACAGATCATCTCCGGAATGGAGAGACACTTTAAAGACTACAAACCGGATACTTCGCCGCAGAAGGCGGCGCCGCTCCCGGATACACCGCAGAGACATAAGGAAAATACCTCCATTTCCCGCTATGTCTGGCTCACCATCGAATGGGAAGGCGATAAGCCGGTGATCCGCTGGCAGAAGGAGTGGAGTATTTAAGAACAGTGAGACAGGGGGACAGGTCCCTCTGTCTCATTTTACATAATGAATGCGGTCTTCTTTAAACCTGTTTCTCTGGGGACGGTCCTCCGCGGGATACCCAAAGGGGAAGATCGCGAAGGCCTGCAGGTTTTCAGGCATATTCAGGATCTTTTCGACCTTGCGCATCCTGTCCTCCAGGGGTGCGATGCCGAGCATGACGCCGCCAAGTCCGAGGGAGTCGCACATGAGCCACATGTTTTCTGTGCAGATGCTGCAGTCGATGTCCGCATACTCGGGCATATCGCAGTCTATGCGTTTCGCAATGACGATGGCAGCCGGCGCACTCGCGGTCATTCCGGCATACGGGCTGACATCTCTCGAGCCGAGAGCGGCGAGAGTTTCCCTGTTGGTCACAACGTAGAACTCCCAGGGCTGTTGGTCGCCAGCAGAGGGCGCCTGCATGCCGGCTCTTAAGATCTCCTGGATCTTTTCAGGCTCAACAGGCCTGTCTTCGTATTTTCTTATGCTGATCCTGTGGTAAATGCTGTTCATGGGCGGAACCTCTCTTCCTGATAGTGTTGAAATGTCAGGTTTTGATGAAAAACATGATGCTTTGTAACAACATTATTATATTTCGCAGAGTGATAAAAATCAACATTGAAAGGGCAGGTGGCGACAGAGAACCGTCCCCTGTCGCCACCCCGGAGGAATGCGCGGACGATCCCGAGAAAGCGGATGTCAAGCTCCTGTATATGCCGGCAGAAAAACAGCCCTCTGAGAAACCGTTTGTGATAGCGCTCGCCGGCGGTGCCTATACCTGTGTCTGCTCGATCGTGGAATCGATCCCGACGACGGCAAGGCTCAATGAACTCCATCTGGCTTCTGAGCTGATGAAAGAGCATAACTGCAACAAAGTTTGTGTACTTTCGTTCGGTTGCGGAAAAACGATTATTTATGAGATAATATTGTGTGAAATGGACAGGGGCGGAGCCCCTGCCATTTCTGTTTTCCGGCGTAGCAGCACAGTGAGGCTGCCACAGCTTACCATCAAAAGGAGGGACATATGAATTTTAAACCGGATAAGAAACTTGGCTTCGGACTGATGCGCATGCCGCAGACGGATCCGGCGAACGCGGCCAGCGTTGATCTGGAGCAGGTCTGCAAAATGGTGGACCTGTTTCTGGAAAGAGGTTTTACCTATTTTGACACCGCCTGGATGTACAACGGGTTTGCCAGCGAGACCGTGGCCGGCAAGGCACTCGTAGCCCGTCATCCAAGAGAGAGCTTCACCCTCGCCACCAAGCTGCACTCCGCCTTTTTTGATTCCCTGGAGGGGAGAGATAAGGTCTTCAACGCGCAGCTTGAGAATACAGGCGCGGGATATTTTGATTACTATCTTCTGCACGGCATCGAGGCCTCCATGCTGCCGAAATACGAACAGTTCGACTGTTTTAACTGGCTCCTGGAGAAGAAGGCACAGGGGCTTGTCAGGCACGTGGGATTTTCTTTCCATGACACGCCGGAGCTCCTGGATGAGATCCTGACAAAACACCCGCAGATGGAATTCGTCCAGCTCCAGATCAATTACCTGGACTGGGAGAGCGAGTGGATCCAGTCCCGCAGATGCTATGAAGTGGCTGAGAAACACGGAAAACCGGTCATCGTTATGGAGCCGGTCAAGGGCGGCACCCTGGCCAGACTTCCGAAAGAGGCTGAAAAACTGTTTAAAGACCATGATCCCGATCTCTCGATCCCCAGCTGGGCGATCCGTTTCGCTGCGAGCCTTCCGAACGTCATGGTCGTCCTCTCCGGCATGAGCAGCCTGGAGCAGATGGAGAATAATACCGGATACATGCAGGATTTCAAGCCGCTCACAGAAGAGGAAAAGGAACTCTGCCACAAGGCAGCCGGTATCATCAACAGCCAGATCGCGATTCCCTGCACAGGCTGCTCCTACTGCACAGAGGGATGTCCCATGCATATCGCGATCCCCAAGTATTTTTCCCTTTATAACGAGGATATGCGGGAAGATCTTGAGCAGAAGGGATGGACCGTCAACTTCACCAATTATAAGATCGTCGCGCAGGATTTCGGCCTTGCGAGCAGCTGCATTGGGTGCGGGCAGTGTGAGAGCGTATGTCCCCAGCATCTGCCGATCATCGAGAACTTAAAGCTCGTTGCGGCGCATTTTGAGTAAGACGCCGGGGAAGAGGATGCCGGACCAGCGGTTTCCGCGGTCATAGTGAAGGATTCAGTTGCGGATACAGCACCGGGAGTTGTATCATGAAAAAGGCAGGGATGACTGCACTTGTATTCAGAATCGGATCACTATATTCGTCAGGAGGGGAGATATGGCAGCAAAACTCGGTACGTTAGTCAAAGAAGCCCGCGCGAAGCAGAAACTGACCCAGACCGCTCTGGCAGAGCAGGTCGATGGCCTTGAGCAGGCGGATGTCGGCAAGATCGAAAGAGGGGATCTTGTGCCGTCCCAGGCAGTCCTTAAGAGAATGGCAAAGCCTCTGGGACTGACGCAGAAGGCACTGCTTGACGCAGCCGGCAGCAGCTCGGGCTCAGCAAAGACAGCAGCCGCTGCCAAAAAGACTTCCTCGTCGAGTGCTGCGAAAAAGACCTCTTCAACGAGTTCCGCCAGGAAGACAGGCACGTCGACATCGGCGAAGACAGCTGCTGCGAAAAAGACAGGTTCTTCTGCGGCAAAGAAGACTTCCTCGTCCGAGAATCTCAAGCTGACTGCGACGGAGAAAAAGCTCGTCCAGCTGTATCGCAAGGCGGACTCCTCTGCCAAGAAGACTGCGATCAATATCCTTGAGGGCGACGCATCGACGGCTGAGCTGATCGGTACGCTTCTTAGCAATAAGGCGGGCAGCTCGAACTCAGGACTTGGCTCGCTCCTTGGCAGCGGCAAGGATGCCATTCCTGCGGAGGCAGTCGGGACCCTGCTTGAGAGCGCGCTTGGAAAGCTGATGAAAAAGTAATGAAAATACTCCATTTGTCAGATCTTCATATCGGGCTGCGGCTGATGAACCGCGACCTGTCTGAGGACCAGAAATATATATTGAACCAAATCGTGCGTCTGGCGGCCGAAGCGTCGCCGGACGCTATTGTCATTGCGGGGGATATTTATGACCGCGCTGTTCCCTCGGCGGAGGCCGTGGAGATCTTTGATGATTTTGTCAGTGACCTCGTGGAATCGCTGCCAGGAACAGAGATCATGATGATCAGCGGCAACCACGACAGCTCTTCCCGCATCGACATCTTCAGGAGAGTGCTGTCCAGGCAGCGGATCCATATGATCGGCATGCCGCCCCGCCTCCCGGAAGAGCATATTGAAAAGGTGACCCTGGAGGACGAATACGGCAAGGTAAATTTCTATCTGCTGCCGTTCGTAAAGCCCTCCATGGTGCGCCTGATCACAGGCGTGCAGGAAAACGGGAATAACCTGTCTTACAATGACGCGCTGCACCGTCTGATCGAACGGGAAGAGATCGACCGGGAGCAGAGGAATGTCCTGGTCAGCCATCAGTTTTACCTCCCCGCAGGGAAAAGACCGGAGGAGATCGAGAGAATGGAATCTGAGATC
This sequence comes from Lachnospiraceae bacterium, assembly GCA_017449745.1. GTDB lineage: Bacteria > Bacillota > Clostridia > Lachnospirales > Lachnospiraceae > CAG-791. The sequence continues at coordinate 21,731 of JAFTFD010000338.1, read as the reverse complement.
TGCACGGTCGGCAATATCGATGAGGTCGGCGCGGATATCCTGGAACTGTTTGACTATGCAGCGCTGGGGCACATCCACAAGCCGATGAAGGTCGGGAGTGAAAACTACCGCTATTGCGGGACGCCTCTTGCCTGCTCCGTCAGCGAAGCGGGGCAGCAGAAAGGGATCCTGGAGATAACCCTGGAAGAAAAAGGAAGCTGCACCGTCAGGGTCCTTCCGCTTGAGCCTCTCCGGCAGGTGCGGATCGTCCGGGGAGATCTTAATGAGGCACTGGAACAGGCTTCTGATGATTATGTGAGAGTGGAACTGACGGATGAGGCGGATCTTGACGTCATGGATATGCAGGACGGTCTGCATCACGCTTTTCCGAATTTACTGGAGATCCGGAGACTCGTCCGCAGCTATCGGGCGGAGAAGGAAGAATATCTTCAGGAACAGGAAACGGATCCTTTTGTCCTTTGCTGCGGTTTTGTGGAAAAGATGGATGAATTGGACCAGGTTCTGCTCAAGGATGTGATCAATACGGTGGGAAGTACACTATGAAACCATTGAAACTGACTATGCAGTCCTTCGGCTCCTATGGCAGCAGGACGGAAATAGATTTTACGGTGCCGAATCAGAACCTGTTTCTGATCACAGGCGATACGGGGGCGGGAAAAACTACGATTTTTGACGCTCTCGTATTTGCGCTGTACGGAGAAGCCAGCTCCGGAACCAATAAAAAAGACGGCCTCGAGCTGCAGAGCCAGTATACCGGCATGGAGACCGAGCCCTTTGTCGAACTCTCTTTTTACAGGTCTGCGGCGGATGAAGGATCTGTTCCATACATCATTCACCGGGTACCGAGACATCTAAGACTGCTAAAGAGGGGGACAGGTACCACAGAAGCCAAAGAGCAGGTGAGCCTGATTCTGCCTGACGGCACGCAGTACAGCGGGGCGGGGAAGGAGACGGATGCCCGGATAGAAGAGATCGTAGGCCTTTCCAAGGACCAGTTCATGCAGGTGGCCATGATCGCGCAGGGCGAATTCATGGAGCTGCTGCGCGTGAGCTCGGATGAAAAGAAGGTCATTTTCCGGCGCCTCTTCGGAACCGAGATCTACAGGGATATCGTGGAAGAACTCGCCCGAAGGAGCAAAGAAAAGGGAACCGAGATCGGCAAGATCCGCACGGCTTTTCAGACCGATGCATCGCACATAGTGGTCCCGGAGGATTACGAGAATGCGCAAGAGCTTCGGGAGATCTGCGGCAAGGTCAGAAAAAGCGACAGGATCACGATCGTGGAGATGGAATCCCTGCTGCAGAAACTGGAGGATCTGGTCAGAGTCCTGGAACAAAAGGTAAAGGAAAAAGAAGCGGCGCACCTTGCGCTCTCTGCCGCCAGGGATGAAAGAAGGGATGCCTATACAAGGGCGGAAAATCTTCTGCGGTTTTATGAGCAGAAAGAAAAGGCGGCCCAGATACTAAAGGAGTGCGACCAGGTACGGGAGGAGATCGCACAGAAGCAGTCGCTCTCGGGCCAGATCATAAAGGCATATCAGATCAAGGGAATCCATTCCCACTATACAGATGCGCAGCGTACCGTGACGGACACGGAGAACAAACTGGAAGAGGAAAATAAAGGTATCGAAGGCCTGAAAGCTGCCGCCGCTGAAAAACAGCAGCAGTTTAAAGCGGCAGGCACCTCCCTGCAGGCAGCTTCCGAAGAACTGGCCAGAACGACAGAGCAGGTGGAGAACGCCCTGGCAGCTGAAAAGAATCTCAAAAAGGCAAAGGAAGACCTGATAAAGATCCAGGCTGACGACGAGAAAACAAAAAAGGAAGTCAGGACAGCGGAGGCGGGTCTCAAAGACCTTGAAGAAAATGAAAAAAAATGGCAGAAGTCCCTGAACGACCTGGGCGCTGCCGGAGATGAGCTGGCGGACTGGAAAGTGAGAAAAGCCGATGCGGATGCGCTTGGCAAAGAACTCGGCCAGCTCAGCGAACGATACAAAGAACTTGAAACACTGAACGCAGGCCTTGAGAAAACAAAATCCGAGTATGCCAGGGTCAGAGCGGAAGCCGAAGAGAAAATGGAGGAGTATCATTCCGCGGAAAGCGCCTATCTGGATGACCAGGCAGGGTTCCTTGCATCCATGCTGGTGCCGGGAAAACCCTGCCCCGTCTGCGGCTCCACGGAGCATCCCTCTCCCTGTGGGCCGAGGGCAGATGTCCGGATCCTGACAAAAGAGGAACTGGAGAGATTAAAGGCATGCGCACAGGAACTGGATAACAGGCGCAAGAGCATCTCGGAGAGAAGCGCGCAGCAAAGCGCTGCAGCCGCAGAAAAGGCTTCCGCGATCCGGCAGCAGGAGGAAGCCCTGCAGGAGATGATCGCCGGGGTCCCGGCGCTGCAGGATAAATGCAGTGAATTGTTTTCCCTTCAGGCTGCGGAAAGTGCCGTTGATGCGTGGAAGGAACAGCTGGAAGAGGAAAGAACCTTAAGAGAAAACAATGTGAGACTGTTTTCCGAGGCCTTGCAGAAGATCAATTCGGCAGCGGAGCAGAAAACAAAGCTCAAACAGGACGCCGAGGCGGCCAGGGAAAAAGAAAAAGAACTCTTGCGAGACCTGGCAGCTGCTAAGGCTACGATCAAAAAGCTGCAGGAAGAAGCAGTGAGGGAATTCCCGGATGCGCAGGCAGCGAACGCCGCCTTACAGAGTGCAACTGATAAAAAGAACGCGGCGCAGGCGCAATATGACCTGGCGGAGGCACAGAACAAAGAAGCGCAGTCTTCTCTGGAGAGGTCTTTGGCGCTGATCAGGGAATACAGCGATTCTCTTCCGGGACTGAGACAGAAAGAAAAGACCCTGAAAGAGGACTATGAAAACAGCCTGCTTTACAAAGACGGGCAGGACGGGCAGAAAACCTTCTCCGGCTGGCAGGAGATCACAGAGCAGTATCCGGCCGCCGCAGCGGACAGGCTTCAGAAAGAAGTGAACGAGCACGAGAAAAAGGAAGCCGGTGCGCAGAGCCTGTTAAAGTCCTCCGAGGCAGAGATCGCGGGAAGGCCGAAGCCCGATCTGGAGACCCTGGGTGCTGCAAAAGAAGCAGCCGAGCAGCAGCTTGCCGCCTCGAAGGGGGAACTCGATGAGATCAGGGGAATCTGCAGCGCTGATCTCACGGCGTGGAACTCTCTTTCTCCGAAGATGGAAGAAAGAGCGAAAGCGGTAGAAGAGTACGGCAGGATCGAGAGACTATACAATCATCTCGCCGGAAAAATGACCGGCGCCCGCATGGACATTGAGACCTATGTGCAGAGATATTACCTGCAGAGAATCCTGTATGCGGCGAACCGAAGATTTGAGGAAATGTCCGCAGGCCAGTACGAGCTCAGGATGATCGACCTCCAAAAAGCAGGAGAGGGCAAAAACCACGGCCTGGATCTCATGGTCTACTCTGCAGTCACAGGAAAAGAAAGAGAGATCCGGACACTCTCCGGCGGAGAGTCCTTCATGGCGGCGCTCTCTCTGGCCCTTGGCATGGCAGACCAGATCCGCGAAAGCGCCTCGGCAGTATCTCCGGACGTAATGTTCATTGACGAGGGATTCGGCTCCCTTGATGACCACTCAAGAGGCCAGGCAGTGCGGGTCCTCCATCAGATGGTCGGCAGCGAGCGGATGGTCGGGATCATCTCCCACGTAACGGAATTAAAACAGCAGATCGAGGACCAGCTGGTCGTTACCAAGGATGACATGGGAAGCCACGTCAAGTGGCAGATCTCCTGAAAATGGGACATGGGGACAGTCACTTTGTCCCATCAAAGACCAGTTGAGATGCGTTCTGTGACTCTCTTTAATGCAGGCACACCGTGGCAGGTATCTGCAGGATCTGCGGTTTCTTCGCGCAGGATCTACTAACATTTCTCGTTCCTTTCAGTCAGGCACAGCCTCCAAACTCGTAACCCCACTGATGTGCGGTTACTCAGACAGTCGGCTTTAACGGGCAGCGTGAGACGCTGCCCGTTATCCATCCTTCCATTCACGATAAATGAAGTAGATCCAAGCGCTCATTCACAGCAGGTCCGGCAGATACCTGCCACGGTGTGCATGCAAAAAGTGAGTCACAGAATGCATCTCCAGCTGACTTAAATGGGACAAAGTGACTGTCCCCGTGTCCCATCAAAAATGAGTCAGCGGATGCGTCCCCGTGACTCATTTACACGTTGGCATATTTGAAATTGTGAGATATAATAGTGGAAGATAACAAATAAAATTGAAAATTCAGAAATAAATACGTTTTGCGAGATATAGTTGAGCCGCTGGTAGTCTGTGTTGTCCGATCCTGTTGTTGATTCGTAGTCATGACTGCTGGCGGCTTAATTGTCTTATGAGGGAGGTGAGAACCGACATGAACAAACGTTACGATATTGTTGTTGTCGGCGCAGGCAATGCAGGCCTGTCGGCTGCTCTGCACTGCGCCAGTGAGGGCAAGAAGGTCCTGCTCATTGAACAGCACAACCTCCCCGGAGGCTGTGCTACCAGTTTTGTGCGGGGAAGATTCGAGTTTGAGCCCTCGCTCCACGAGCTGTGCGATATCGGCACGGCAGAGGACCCCGGCGAGATCCGGCAGATGATGGAGGAGTATGGCGTCCATGTGGACTGGAAGCCGGTGCCGGACTGTTTCCGGATCATCAGTACCTACAGTGACGGCGGAGCGATGGACGTGACCATGCCCGCCGGAAAAGGGCCGTTCCTTGAGAAAATGGAGGAGTATGTCCCCGGAAGCCGCCGGAAGATGGAGGAGTATTTTGAACTGCTCGAAGAGATCATGGAGGGCACGGCGTATATCAGTGCGTCCAACGGCCATGCGGATTCCGCAGTTCTGAAAGAAAAGTATCCCAATCTCCTGAGGACTGGCGCGTACCCTGTCAAAGAGGTCTGGGAAGCGATGAAGATCCCGCCGCGCTGTCAGGATATCCTTTCTACTTACTGGGGATATCTAGGCGTGGATATGGAACGGATGGCGTTCATACACTACTGCAACATGTTCATGAAATATGTGACCAGAGCGGCCTATATTCCGACGCATACGTCACATGAGATCAGCTGCGCCATGGTCGAGCGCCTCAGGGAGCTCGGAGGAGATATCTGGTTCAACTGCAGGGCTTTGGAATTCCTCTTTAACGGCGACAGGCTCTGCGGTGTCAGGACGACATCCGGCGATGTGGAATGCAGCTATGCACTGGCCAATATCAATCCGGATATCATCTACGCAAAGATGATGCCAAAGGACCTGATCCCGGAGCGCGAGAAAAAGCTGTCTGCCGCGAGAAAACACAACTACAGCGCCAGAATGTACACGATCTATGTCGGCCTTAATAAGACGGCCGAGGAGATCGGTATCAGGGACTACTGTATTTTCATGGGAGATACGGCAGATTCCGCAAAGGAATACAAAAATATCCTTGGCGGATATGACACCAACAATTTCACGATCTTCCTGTGCGGGAACATCGCAAATCCCGAGGCATCCCCTGAGGGAACGTCGATCGGATTCTTCACATCCATGGGAAATCCCGATGAATGGGGAGATCTGTCGCAGGAAGACTATGTCGCATTGAAAAATAAATATGCCAGGAAGTTCATCAAGGAGCTCAAGGATAAGGCCGGAATCGACATCGAACCTTATATCGAGGAGATCTGCGTGGCTTCGCCGTGGACGTTTGCCCGTTATCTGGGGACGCCCGAAGGCAGCGTCTATGGTTATGAGACGGCCGGATGGGACGGCATGATGGCCAGAATGATGATGCTGAGCAGCGACTATCCCATTAAGGGATTAAGACCTATCGGTGCGGCAGGGCCCAGAGGCGATGGCTACAGTTCCGCTTACGTCTGCGGCAAGCTGATGGCGCGTCTTGCGCTCAAGGATCTGAAAGAGGAAGGAGGGCAGGCATAATGGCAGTCAAAGTAAAAGTCGGGCTGATCGGCGCCCTCGATATGCTGAAATTCAAAAACATGGCCAAGACCCGCGAGAAAGTGATCCAGGCTGCCCCTGCAGCGGAGATCACGGCGGACTATGCGGTCAACAATAATGCCAGAGAACTGCATCCGGATTTCCAGAAACTTGTCCTGGAGCAGATCAAGGATCATCCGGGGACCGGCGCAAAGACCCTGGTCTTTAAAAATGCGGATGGCGGACCGCTCGCTTATTTCCGGGCAGGCCAATACCTGTCTCTCAGGATGGAGATCGGCGGCAGCAGGATCACAAGACCGTATTCCATCAGTTCCTCTCCGAAAGAGGCGCTGCAGGGAAAATATGAGATCACGGTGCGGACCAATCCAGGCGGGTTTGCTGCTGACTATCTGCTGGAGCGGGCAAAACCGGGAGATACCTTCCTGGCGTCCGGCCCGCAAGGCAATTTCTACTACGAAGAACTGAGGGACCCGGAGCACATCCTGGCTCTCGCGGGCGGCAGCGGGATCACCCCGTTCCTTTCCATGGCAAAAGCGATCGCGGACGGGACCGAAAAATTCTCGCTCACGATCCTCTCCGGAAGCCGCACGAAAGAGCAGATCCTGTTCAAGAAGGAATTTGAAGAACTGGCAAAAGATGAGCGGATCCGGATCGTACATATCCTCTCGGATGAGGAGGCCAGTGGTTATGAGCACGGTTTTATAACGACGGACCTGATCAAAAAATATGCCCCTTCGGATTTCAGTACCATCGGCATCTTTATCTGCGGACCGGAGGCAATGTACAGGTTCCTTGAGAAAGAACTGGCTTCACTCCACTTACCCAGGAAACTCGTTCGAAGGGAGGCGCTCGGGGCTCCGAAAAAACCGGAAGACCTGCCCGGCTTCCCGGATGCCGCCAAAGGCTGTTCCTATCTTCTGACGATCCGACAGGGAGCAGAAGAATACAGTGTTCCGGCAGAGAGCTCGGAGCCGATCCTGGTCGCGATCGAGCGGGCAGGCATCACGGCACCTTCCCGCTGCCGCAGCGGCGAATGCGGCTGGTGCCGCTCCAAGGTCGTTTCCGGCACCTGTTTTGCGCCGCCTGAGAATGAAAGCCGCCGCTGGGCGGACAAAGAACACGGCTATATTCACCCGTGCGTGACATATCCTACGTCTGACATGACGATAGAAGTCCCGGGAGAGTATGGCGAATAATATGATGCTAAGGTCAAAAGGCAGAAAAGTATGCCGTGCTCGCACGAGCGGACTTTTCTATCTTTTGACCGCCCAACATGAGCAAGGAGCAATTTGCTTGTATTTACAGGCAAATTTGCGGATTGCGAATGTTCGGGGAGGATTGCAGGAGCTGCTTGGCAGCGGAGCAATCCGGCATCATTTCATCTTATACCCCCAATGAGTGAAAGCCCTGCGGTTTCGCAGGGCTTTCATTAATAAGAGTGAGTCAGTGGATGCATCCCCCTGACTCAAAATTTAATTAATCGCAGAAATTCCGTCGTCCGTGTACAGCTCATACTCCTCCGGGCGTCCCTCAAAGGTGAACCAGGTGAGATCCTGCTCATTGATCTCATCGACTCTCCTTGCGCCGGATGCTGCCAGCGGCAGCACATGGCCAGGGCGGAGGAAGACAAGGACTTCGTTCAGGTCGGCAGGCACGTAGTGGTCGCCCTTTTCCAGGATCTCCTCATCGAAATCAGAAGCGCTTCGGAATCGCAGCAGTTTCATGCGCTCAGGCAGGTAGACGTAGCGGCCGCGGGCGTTCTGTTCATAGACAGGGGCGATCATGATGCTCTCGCCGACGTAAAGCTGGTCTTCCACGGTAAGAGCGCGCTCATCATCGGGGAACTCAAAAGAGAGCGGCAGGAACAGCATGTCGTTCTTAAGGACTGCCTTCATAAATTCCGAATACAGATACGGGATCAGGGCATAGCGCAGGCCGACGATATTCCGGAAGGCTTCCGTGTTTTTGAATCTGTAGAGCTCCTGCCGGCGTGTGCCCATGGCAGCGTGGTCGCGCATCAGGGGCGTAAAGATCCCGAGGGAGAGCCAGCGAAGGACCAGGTCCTCCGTGCAGTCCTGCCCAAAGCCTCCGAGGTCTGCCCCGCTGTACATGAAGCCGCACATATTGAGGGCAGGAAGCTGGCGGAGATTCAGCAGGATATGGCTCCACCAGGACTGGTTGTCACCGGTCCAGACACCCCCGTAGCGGTGCATGCCGATATAGGAGGAGCGGGAGAACATGAGCGTGCGCTTTCCGGGACGAAGTCTCGTAAAGGCCTCGCCGGCTGCCCGTGTCATATAGTAACCGAACAGGTTGTGCACTTTATCATGACGGACTTTCTGTCCGTGAAAATCGTGGTAGAAGCGGCGGTAATCCTCCGGATTGTTTTCCAGAGAAGCGACCAGTCCCTTGAACCCGAAGAAAGTGCGCAGGTCCATGTTTTTGCCCTCGAAGGAGCGGATCCCCTCAAAGACTTCCTTCAGGTGGTCAGCTGTGTAGAAAATAGCGGGCTCGTTCATATCATTCCAGAAACCGTCGATACCTTTCTCAGTGAGGAAGCCATACCAGTCGCCGAACCACCTGCGGGCGTCTTCATTGAGAAAATCAGGAAAATGAGCGGTCCCGGGCCAGACGGCGGCGACGAGTTCTTCGCCATTCTCTTTCTTGCAGAAATACCCCTTCTCAATACCTTCTTCATAGACAGGATATCCCTCTTCGATCTTGACGCCTGCGTCGATGATCGGAACGAGGTGGATCCCCCTGTCTTTCATTTCTTTGACAAAGGCTTCGAAATCCGGAAACGCCTCCTCATTGACGGTGAAGTCTTTGTAGCGCTCCATGTAATCGATGTCCAGATAGATCATGTCCAGCGGAATACCGGCCTCGTCATAAGAATCAGCGACCTCCCGGACCTCATCCGCGGTCATATAGCTCCAGCGGCTCTGGCCGAGGCCGAACGCCCACTTCGGCGGAATATAGCTGCGGCCGATCAGCCCGCGGAATTCCCGCACGATCTCCTTGAGGGACCCTGCTTCCACGAGATAAAGATCCGCATCGAAATCTTCAAAGCTGATGCTGAAAACATCGGGGTCTGTATATGCGATATCGAAATTTATTTTTCCCGGAGCATCCACGTACAGCCCGAACGCGATTTTTGTATCAGGGGAAAATACGATCACGAAATTCTGCGAGGCGTAGAGGGAATGCTTGGTCTCCTCGTGATGCGGATCATCAGAATTGTTGCTCGTATAAAGCCAGCCCCTTTTGTTGATCCCGCGCACGCTCTCGCCAAGGCCGTACACGATATCTGATTTGGCCAGTGTGCGGGTAAGACACTTGTTTTGCGCATCTGTTTCCCAACCCGGCAGCGCGCCATCATGGACCGGCAGCTGCACCACGACGGATTCCATGTCAAAAGGTGTCCCGATTCTGTATCTTGTGATCATAAGTATAAGTACCTCCGTGTCTGTAAGACTGAGTGACAGAGACATGTGCTGTTAAATGGCAGCAGCGCTGCAAACGGTGTTCCGTGTGGGAAGCGGTTCTGCTAAAAATTCCGGGTGCCGTTTACAGCTATATTATACAGGAATAAGACGCCAAGGAAACCCTTCCATTGACGACAAACAGGTACTTTTCACGAGACGGGGATTTGATTATAATAGGGGCGGCTAAATGAATAATTGAGCTGAAACAGCAAAAACAACGGTGCAGCGCTTCTTAAATATCGCTGCAGTATGGAGGTATAAAATGGCAGAGGAATTAAGGGAGAGAAATCAGATCGATCCCAGGTACACATGGGATCTCAGTTCTCTTTTCGACTCGGATGAACAGTTTGAGGAAGAGCTTCAGAAAATCGGCGATCTGGTCAGGCAGACCGCGGAATACGAGGGGAAGCTGACGAATGCGCAGGCGATCCACGACTACCTGGAACTGACTACGCAGATGAGCAGGAAAATGGATGATCTGTTCACCTATTCCATGCTGCGCCGCAGCGAAGATATGCGCAGTGCCAGGGCACAGTCCCTGTATGCGCGCGCATACGGCAAATATGTCGAGGCAATGACAGCAAATTCCTTTGCTGAGCCGGAGATCCTCAGTATAGATATGGGCGAGCTGGAAAAGATCGTCGCGGATCCTGTCCTGTCCGACTACTCCTTTATCATGCAGAATTATCTCAAGAAGAAGCCGCATGTTCTGAGCGCTGCGGAGGAGAGAGTCCTGGCCAGCTTCGGCGAGGTCTTCGGTGCGCCAAAGCAGATCGCTGAGAACCTGCGCGATGCGGACATGACGTTCGAATCCGCCGCGGATGCAAATGGCGAACTTCATGAACTGAACGAGTCCAACTATATCCTGCTGCAGAGCCAGCCGGACAGAACGCTGCGCGAGAATTCTTTCAGGAATTACTATAAGACCTTCCGCGGTCACAGCAATACGCTGGCAGCCGCCTATTCTGCAGCAGTCAAGGCGGAGGCCGCCGAGGCACAGCTTCGTCATTACAGCTCTTCCAGAGAGATGTCGATGTCCGACAACAATATCCCGACCCATGTTTATGACAACCTGATCGAGGCCGTTCACAGACATATGCCGGCTATGTACCGGTACGTAAAACTTCGCAAGCGCCTGCTCGGCCTTGATGAGCTGCACTATTATGACGTCTATGCGCCGCTCGTAGACGGGGTGGAAGAGCACTATACTTATGAGCAGGCGCAGGAGATGGTCCTGAATGCCGTGTCCGTCCTGGGGACAAACTACACGGATGTCGTAAGAGATGCTTTTGCCAGCCGCTGGATCGATGTTTTCCCCAACAAAGGAAAGCAGGGAGGAGCATATTCCTCCGGAACCTATGATTCCAAGCCGTATATCATGACGAATTTTACAGGCACGCTGGACAGTGTCTCCACGATCGCGCATGAGATGGGGCACTCCATGCACTCCTGGCATTCCATCAAAAACCAGCCTCCGCAGTATGCCCAGTATACCCTGTTCGTCGCGGAAGTGGCGTCCACTGTCAATGAGAACCTTCTGATCGAGCAGCTCCTGGAAAAGACCCAGGATCCTGCGAAGAGGCTCTCCCTCCTGAACCAGTATCTGGAGAATTTCAAGGGCACCGTTTATCGCCAGACGATGTTTGCGGAGTTCGAAAAACAGGCCCATGAGATGGCAGAGCGCGGAGAGGCATTGAGCCCGGAAGTCCTCGGCGGCCTGTATCACAAGCTGATCGAAGAATATTTCGGACCGGAAATGGTGATCGATGAGGAGGTGGATTCGGAGTGGTCCAGGATCCCTCATTTCTTCCGCCCGTTCTATGTCTATGTCTACGCGACCGGATATTCAACGGCAGTAGCGCTCTCTGAGGGGATCCTCAAAGACGGCGAGCCTGCGGTGAAGAAATATCTGGAATTCCTCTCTATGGGCGGCAGCGCCTATCCTCTGGATGAGCTGCGTCATGCCGGCGTGGATCTGGATACTCCGGAGCCCATCGACCGCGCACTGGAAAAATTTGAGCGGATCGTGGAAGAAGCGGAGAAGATGGCAGATCTGCTTGGAAAATGAAAGGAAAGAAAATGAAATCAACATTTATCAATGCCATACTGGCTGGAATCAGTATCGCCCTTGGCGGGCTGGTCTTTCTGTCTGTTGAGAGCAAAGTCCTCGGGGCTGCACTCTTTACGATCGGCCTGTTCAGCGTCTGCTCCTTTGGATTCAACCTCTTCACCGGAAAAGTCTGCTATGTTTTCCAGAATGACCGCAAATATGCGGCTGCATTGCCGGTGATCTGGGTCGGAAACCTGATCGGAACCGGGCTGGTCGCACTGCTGGCTTCCCAGACAAGGGCAGCAGCGGCCCTCACGGAAAAGGCGGCCTCCATGTGCGCTGTCAAAACAGGAGACAGCCTTATGAGCCTGTTCCTGCTCGGCATCCTCTGCAATATTTTCATCTATATCGCCGTAGAGGGATACAAGACGATCCCTCACGACATGGGCAAACATCTCGCCCTTCTCTTTGGCGTCATGGTCTTCATCCTCTGCGGCACGGAGCACTGCGTGGCAGATATGTTCTATTTCTGGATGGGAGGAGCCTGGTCTGCAAGAGCGATCGTCTGCATCCTTGTCATCACGGCAGGCAACTGCGTCGGCGGAGTTCTGCTCCCGCTGCTGAGGAAGCTGGCTGCAGGCTGATGAGATGCGGACCTGTATTGAGTGATCACTCACTTGCTGTATTGAATTCATGCGGGATTTAATACAGCAACTGCTCATTAGTATTGCTTGGTATTGGGTTAATTATAGTGGGATTTAATGTAGTTATCTGTTGTGGCGCTTGGGTAATTGTTGGAGGATTTATTGCAGCAAGTGCCCATATTTGGCCTGTGTCCATTAAACGAATATGAATCCTATTCTTGCAATCTATACACCATCATGAAATGTATAAAAAATCAAGCAAGTCCCGGATTGTTATACACGGCAGCGGCCTGGAGATGTATAACAAATCAAGCAAGTCCCGAATTGTTATACATGGCAGCAGCCTGGAAATGTATAACATATCAGGCAAGTCCCGGATTGTTATACACGATAGCGGCCTGGAAATGTATAACAAATCAAGCAAGTCCCAAATTGTTATACACGACATCGGCCTGGAGATGTATAACAAATCAAGTAAGTTCCGAATTGTTATACACGACATCGGCCTGGAGACGTATAACAAATCAAGCAGGTCCCGAATTGTTATACACGACATCGGCCTGGAAATGTATAACATATCAGGCAAGTCCCGGATTGTTATACACGGCAGCGGCCTGGAGATGTATAACAAATCAAGCAAGTCCTGGATTGTTATACACGGCAGCGGCCTGGAGGTACTTCCGGCAATCCAGACCAAGCTCAAAAATCAATTACTCCATTAAATATCCTTCACCCTCCGCAACCAGGCAACCCAGAAATCCGTTACTCCATTAAATATCCCATTAACGCCACAGCTATGCAGAAACTCTATTCTGCATCTCTGAATTAAAATCACATAAAAAGAGTAAATAAGAAAACCGCGCGTACCGAAAGAGGTACGCGCGATTTTTATGAGCTTCAAATAAAGAAGCTTCAAATAAAGAATCAAGCAAGATTACTTCTTGATCTGCTGCAGGGCACGGTTGAGAGCCTTGATCTGCTCTTCATCGGCGACGTTCGGGCCTGCCTGCTTGAGCATAGCCTTAAGGGACATGCGGGCCATCATCTGCTGCAGGGCTTTGTTCTCGGAAGATGCCTTTGCGACATCGCCTCTGCTGGCAACTGCCTTTTCCATGAGACGTGCCAGGATCGCTGCGGAGCGGGGGTTCTGCTGCAGCTCGCCCATCGTGTCGTTGATGGAGTAGCAGGTCTCATCGTATTCGATATTATCGAACCAGTTGACAACAGGTGCTGCACCTGTGAGGGAGTAATCAGGATTAGGAGCATCGACCTTGCGGATCCTGATCGTATCTGCCAGAGTCCATGCGATCGCCTTGACGGTATGCTCGCCGGTCAGAGGGATGCGGAAGGTGACGACTTTGTCGGCATCCTTTGTCTCAACATTGACGCCGTCGACATTGAGGGTGACGCTCTTCTGGTTTGTGTAGACCTTGATCTCGGTTTCATCGCCGACGCGGTCCACATAGCGGCTGCCGCATACGTGCACGAACGGCTCTTTGCTCCAGGCTGCCTTGTAAAGGTAGTAGGCATCCTTTTTGGTCTTGTGGTCAAATTCTACGAGACCCTTCTGGTTCTCGCCCTTCTTACCGCCTTCGTCACGGCCGTCCGCCGCGAAATCGAACAGGTTCCATACATGGGTGGCCCAGAGGTAAGGGCGCTCCTCGATCATTTTCAGGATGTGCTCGTGATACAGGCACTGATATTCTTCGGAATAGTCGCCCTTGTCGGGATGATCGGAGTGCAGAGCGATGTTGCAGTCTGCGCCGTATTCGGAGAAACCGATCACGCGATCAGGATACATAGCGTGATACTCGTCAAAGAACTCGTCGTTCTGCTGCAGGTCGCCGAGATACCAGCCAAAATACAGGTTGTAGCTGGCGAGATCCGCAACAGGGATCAGGTCGCTGTCCTTCTCCAGCATGAAAGCATGTGCCATGACTGTAGGACGGGTGGGATCGAGCTTGTGGCAGAGAGCGTTGAGCTCGATGTGGTTGTCCATCAGCTCCTCGTTGACAACACTGGCTGCCGTGATCTCATTGGACAGGCCCCAGCAGATGATGGAAGGGTGGTTGTAGCACTGTGTGATCAGCTCCTTCATCTGTACAAGCGTGTTCTCGCGGCCTTCCGGCATGAACTGTGTGATGAACGGGATCTCCGCCCAGACGATAATACCGTTTTCGTCGCAGAGATCATAGAATTCCTGTGCCTGCTGATAGTGGGCGAGACGCAGCGTATTAGCGCCGATGTCGCGGACAACAGCCATATCTTCCTTCATCATGTCGAGCGTCACGGCATTGCCGGCGTCCTTGCGGTCCTGATGACGGGAGACGCCGCGAAGCGGATACGGGCGGTTGTTCAGATAGAATCCCTTGTCCGGATAGATCGCAAAACTGCGGCATCCGAAGCGGGAAGAGATCTCATCTTTCACTTCGCCGTTTACGGAGAGGGCAGCAGTTGCAGTATAAAGATACGGATCATCTACGCCGTCCCAGCGATGAACGTTTTCAATCGTAAAGGCAGCGCAGGCATAGCCGTCTATGACGGGCACAGAGGCGCTGACAGTACCGGTCTGAGCGGCAGGTGCCTCGGTCTCATCCTGAGGAACATAGCAGCCTGTGACAGAGTCCGGAGCACTGAGGGTGAAGGTCACGCAGGCGCCGTCTGCGGCTCCCTGTGTCCAGGCCTCAACGATCACCTTGGCAGAGGTGCCTTCCGTCTTGGGAGTGACCTTGATGGCAGGCGTGCCGTCCTTGATAAGCTCAAAATGCTCCTCGGGAACGGTGATCAGATAAACGTCTCTGTAAATACCGCCATAGAAGGTAAAATCGGCTCTCTGGGGATAAACGGTATTGTTTTCGGAATTATCTACGCTGACGCAAAGGAGATTTTCCTCTGCCAGGGCATCGGTGAGATCGACACGGAATGTGGAGTAGCCGCCTGCGTGCTCAGTCAGAAGCTGTCCGTTAAGGCGTACCGCTGCACTCATGGCAGCTCCGCGGAACTCAAGAAAAACTCTTTCTCCTGCCGGCCTCGCGCATGCAAAGGACTTCACATACATTGCTGTGCCGCGCCAGTAATCATTGCCGCCGTCCTGTCCGTCCTGTGCATTCCAGGTGTGGGGCAGATCGACCTTTTCCCACTGTTCGCCCTCAGGCATGATCTCCGGAAAATCCGATGTCTTGCTGAACAGCCAGTTGTCATTAAACTTGGTAATAGTTCGCATTAATAACCTCCCAAAAAAGATACGATCAGGTATCTTCCGCAACGATATTTCATACGTTTCTGTTTGATTTTCCGGCAGATAAATTTAAGCAGATAAATTTTACCAGATACATTCTCTATGTGCTGCACTCAGCATACAATGCCGGACCCGGACCGTCAGGCCTGTGTATTCTGCGCATGTTCAGCGTGAGCCTTTGCGATCTCTTCCATTTCGATCAGCTCTTTTTTCTCGTTATTGATCTCCCAGTGGATCAGGAAGGTGAGAGCACCTCTTAAAATAATGATCGCACCGAGAATTCCCAGCTCCGCCCATTCGCGGACAACGACTGTACGAAGTACCTCGCCGCCCATTTTGAATTCCAGGGCGAGCGCGATTCCCTGCGCCAGCGTCAGCCGGATCGTATCGTCGTGCTTGAGCCAGCGGATAAAGCAGCGGATGGCCGTGCTGACCAGAACGGCAAGTCCGAACAGCTCCATCAGCATGGTGCAGAGTTCCACGACCTCATAGATGCCGCTTTCCAGTGTAGTGATCAATAGTCCCATAATAATCTCCATTCCGTAGCGTCAGAGAAGGAATTTTTCACACTTTCCCCCCTAAAATCAGCCTTTCAGATTTTTCATGATCCGGATCGTCTCAAGATCATCCGCGGTGAGTTTGATATTGGTGATCCGCTCCTTCCCATCGGGCGTAGTCACTTTCAGTTCCATGATCGTACCTTCCTGGATCGCGTTGGCGGCAACATCCTGCACAAAAGCGATCGCCCTCGGATGCTGGGACTGAAAAATACGGAAGCGCTCACCGAGCTTCATCATCTCCATTGGATTCATAGCCATTTTTGTATCTCCTGTAAACTATTATGATGCAGCAGAACGCCGGCTGCCTTAATAGTTTAACATAAACACATGAAAAGGGACATCGGTTCTTTCTCGTCAAACCGATGTCCCTATTTGAATATTACATCCAACGGAATATCCTCCTTAGTAATTTACTCTATGACACTGATCTTTTTCAGATTGATTTGTTCGGCTCTTAGTCCTGACGGTTACTCTTGCAGATCTTTTTTGTCTGCCGGTTCTACCATACTGGTTTCATCTATATGATCAGGTATTTTTAATGAGGTTTTGCTCTTTCCTTTCTAAAGAGCTGTTCTTCAGGACACCTCTCCACCTGTTATTGTGTCATGGTTTCGAAAAATAGTAATGAAGAGAAATTAATAAGACTGATTACTGATTAACTGAATTCGTCACCATTTGGCTTTTTATCGGGTGGATCAGCTGATCTTTATCTGCTGGTCCTGACTGCAGATGCTGCTGATCAGCTTTTTGGATTATATTACTGTGGTGCGTTTAATTGTACTTTGGATCGTACCTCCTTGTTTGAGATTCTCGTTTGGCCTCTCGAGTTGTTTATCTCTCTTTGATGAGGTTATGATACACTAGCGCCGGATAATTGTCAAACAAATAAATTGCAAAATTTAAATTGTCTGAAATCACATAATCTTTCGGTATATTTCGACTCTTAATTACAACTAACTGAGCAGGAAAGACAGCCTGTTTTTGAACGCGGGGTCTGAAGAATATGATACAATGTAAGATAAGTTCCAAACAAAAAACTTAAAAATTGCCTTAACGCAGGGTAAAACTAAAGGAGGGCAGGAGTATGTGGAATGAAATGAACACGGGCGACTATTCCGGTATGATCGCCGAGACGATCTCTGTTCCCGGGCATGACGGCAAGCTGGTGCATGCCTATTATTCCAGGCCGCTGGGAGGCAGCGGATATCCGGGACTGGTCCTGATCCCGCATATGCCGGGCTGGGATGAGTACTGCAGAGAAGCAGCCAGAAGATTTACGGAGCACGGATACAGTGTTCTGTGCCCGGACATCTACCAGGATTACGGACTCGGCAATCCGGTCGAGATCTCCGCAAAAATGCGGGAGGCCGGCGGGGTGCCGGATGACAATGTCATGGCAGACACAAAAGGATGCCTTGATTTCCTTAAAGCGCAGCCGAACAGCAACGGAAAGGTGGGCGTGATCGGCATGTGTTCCGGCGGAAGGCACGCTTATCTGGCAGCCTGCACCGTTGACGGATTCGACGCGGTCGTTGACTGCTGGGGCGGCGGTGTTGTCGCAGCGAAGGAGGACCTGACGCCGGCAAGACCTGTGGCGCCGATCGACTATACAGAGCAGCTGCAGATACCGCTGCTTGGTATTTTCGGCAATGAAGATTTCAGCCCGACGGTAAAAGACGTCGATATCCTGGAGCAGAGGCTCAAAGACTGCGGCAAGGAGTATGAATTCTATCGCTATGACGGGGCAGGCCACGGGATCTGGTATTATGACAAGCCGATGTACCGGCAGGAACAGGCGATGGACTCCTGGAATAAGGCGCAGGCATTCCTGGATAAACATCTGAAGACATGAAAAAACCATTCGTATTGATGATCAAACCGGTAGGCGCATCCTGCAACATGCAGTGCGCCTACTGCTATTATCTGAAGACACAGACGGGAGCGGACCGGCATGCGCATATGCCGCGTGAGACCCTGGAGTCGCTGATCCGAAACTACATAGAGTCAGTTCCGGGCCCCATCGTGAGCTTTACCTGGCACGGCGGAGAGCCGACGCTCGCAGGCCTTGATTTCTACAGGGAAGCGGTGAGGCTGGAAAAACAGTACCTGCCGGAAGGCTGGGAGTGCTGGAATAACCTGCAGACCAACGGGCTGCTCCTGGATGATGAGTGGTGCAGGTTCCTGAGAGAGGAACACTTTGATGTCGGCGTCAGCATTGACGGAACCCAGATGATCCATGATCTGTACCGGAAGGACGGGCAGGGAGAGGGAACGTATCAGCGGGTGACGGAGAATATCCGCCGCCTGCAGCAGCACGGTATTCAGCCGGACCTGCTGTGTACGGTGACGGAGACTACCGCGCAGCACGGCAGGGAAGTTTATCTTGCGCTCCGGGATCTTGGCACCGGATGGATGCAGTTCATCCCGATCGTGCAGCAGGAGCAGCAGGTGAGCCCCGCTTCTTATGGCAGCTTTCTTAAAGACGTCTTCTCCGCGTGGATCTTCCATGACCTTGGAAGAACGCAGGTACAGCTGTTTTCCGAGATGGGACAGGTCCTGAGGGGAGGAGAGGCCAGCCTCTGCTGGATGGCGCCGACCTGCGGAAATGTGCTCATTGCCGAGAATGACGGCAGTATTTTTGCCTGCGATCATTTTGTGGATCCGGCGCACAGGATCGGGGACCTCACAAAGGAGGCGCTCTCTGACATATTGCTTGTGCCGGAGCAGCAGGCGTTCGGAAACAGCAAAAAGGAAAAACTGACGCAGCAGTGCAGGCGATGCCCGTATCTTAAGTACTGCGGGGGCGGATGCCTCAAGGACCGCTTCGGCGTGTCGGAGGACGGAGAACAGGGGCAGTATTATCTGTGCGAAGGTCTTTACGATTTCTTTGGCTACGCGGAGCCGCTCCTTAAGAAGGCTGCGGAAGGCGCCGGAAGAGGAGAATCGCCGCAGCAGATCATGAATGCGCTGGTACAGGAGGAGAGAATAAAATACCGCTCCGTCGGACGAAACGACCTGTGTCCGTGCGGGAGCGGCAAAAAGTTCAAGGCTTGCTGCCAGAGGCGCGTGCCCTGAATGTCCATACGAAAGAAACAGGTACCCTATCCGGGAGATTCGTGTCACAGCGACAGCGGTCCCGGATGGGGTACCTGTTTCTTTGTACATATGCAATTATGATAATATTCGAATATGCCAAGAGATGAACAACAACGCTTGCCGCGTTCGGTTATCTCTTTATATCGTAATTCATATTCATAAGATTCCGAATGCTTTCTTCGTCGTCCGTGATGTTCGCATCACCGTGGATCGTGTGCTTGATCACGCTGCTGGCGACGCCGAAATTGAGCATATCCATCGGCTTGTAGCCTTTCATCATCGCATAGATGAAGCCGCTCGCGAAGGCGTCTCCGCCGCCGACTCTGTCCAGAATGGTGAAAGTATAGAGACGGCTCTCAAAGGTGTGTTCCTGATACCACATGAAGGCCTTCAGGCTGTTTTCGCTGCCGCTGTGGGCATAGCGGACATGGCGCGCGATACACTGGATATTCGGATACTTTTCAACGAAATGACGGAAGACCTCATCCTGCTGCTCATAGGAAGGCTGCAGCGGAACGCCGTCCTTCCAGTCGCCCTTCGAGGGATCTGCGTCATCTACATACAGATGATAGGGCTCGATCCCGAACAGGACATCGACGTAGGGCAGGCAAAGAGTGCAGAAATCCCTTGCGTCCTCCCAGGACCAGAGCTTTGCGCGGTAGTTGCCGTCAAAGCTGACGGTCATGCCTTTTTGCTTGGCGATCTTAAGGCAGGAGAGGATCAGCTCGCGGCAGCTCTGCGACAGAGCGGGCGTCAGGCCTGACAGGTGCAGCCAGTCATAGCCGTCAAGCAGCTCTTCCAGATCGATCTTGGAAAAATCATATTCGGAAATGGCACTGTGCTTGCGGTCATAGGTGACCTTGGAGGCGCGGATGCCGTATCCGGTCTCGAGATAATAGGTGCCGAGACGGTGCGTGGGCGTTTCCTCATGTGTTGAGAGAATGACCGGCGTGCAGTGAACGTCGTTGGAACGAAGCCAGCGGATCGCGCTCTTTCCGAGGCTGTTGTCAGGAACGACACTGAAGAACGTGCTGTCAACGCCGAGGTTGGCCAGGGACAAAGCGATATTGGCTTCGCTTCCGCCGTAGCTCGCCTCAAAGCTGGAAGCCATGCGGATCTTTTCATAATTGGGAGGCGTCAGGCGGAGCATGATCTCGCCGATGGTGATGAATTTCTGGCTGACAGAAGAACTCTGGATCGGGTTGTGGTGCTGCTTCTCTGTAGACATGTGATAATCCCCCTTTTTCAACAATAAAATGCGGTTTCAGCAACCGCTTGATTACGCAAAATATTTAAGTTAATTTTAAGACGTGACTGATGGAAAAACAAGAAAAACGACAGCGGCCGGAGAGATCGCGGCAGCTGTCGATTTTTTTTACAGCAGGTGATAATACGGGCAGATATTCTCGTACCGGCCGTCTTTCATGCGGAAGCCGCCGGGGATCGTTCCCAGCTGCACGAAGCCCAGGCGCTCGTACAGATGCCGGGCATGTACATTGCTTTCCACCACGGCATTGAACTGGAGAACTTTAAAGCCTTCCTCCGCTGCCTGCCTCAGGCAGTCCAGGACCAGCTTTTCCCCGATGTGCCGGCCGCGCAGTCCGGAAGCCACAGCATAGCTGGCGTTGCAGATGTGCCCGCAGCGTCCAACGTTGTTCGGGTGCAGAATATACAGGCCGAGGATCTGTCCATTATCTTCCGCGACCCCGGTATACGTCTGGGCGGCAAAAAAAGCTTTTCCGCTTTCAGAGTCCAGGCATTCCTCCTGGGGAAAAGCAATTCCCTCCTCCACTATTTCATTCCAGATGCGGATCATCTCTTCCAGATCCTGTTCTTTATAAGCGCGGATCAGCATAGTTCGAATTCTCCTTTCCATTCCGTCGTTCCATGAAGCCAGGTCTCATTCGCTGTGGGTTCAGAGATCACCCGCAGGTATCCGCCGGGTTCTTTCATAGTAAGGTCTATAGTTTTGTTTTTCTTATCAGCCAGATACATTCCTGCAGCAGAGGTGCCGCTCGCGCAGGAGTTCTCCCAGAAAACAGTGCCGCTTCCGGGAACATAGACAAGCGGCGTAAGAGTGCTGCCGGTCGTTCCCTGCTCCAGAAACATCAGTCCCAGCCCGGCAGCAGATAATTCTCTGCACCAGTTCCGGACGGTCTGTTCCGCAGCACGCCTGTTTTCAAGTAATGCAAAAAAAGGAGAGGAAGGCTCGATGATGATGTGGGAGATCCCCTCCATGCGTACCAGAGGAAGGGCGGCGTGAACGCCCTCATTATCTAATTCCATAGGTGTGATCTCAAGCGCCCCGGGCATTTTGACACCGCAGTGCCAGATCCCGCGTTCATCTTTTTTAAGACGCACCTCTACGGGATGTTCTGCACCCGAGACCGTCAGGAAGACATGAAGAAAGCCGTCAGGATCAGAGAACATAGACGAAGCGGCAGCGTTCCCGGCACCATCGGTCTGGCTGCGCAGCATATAAAGAGCAGCGGCGCACATGGATGCATTGCCGCAGAACTCGCCGCCTGCCATGCGAAGAGAGGGGCGGCAGGAGCCGTCAGGATCCGGCTCAAAGATAAGGAAACCTGCCTGCTCCACTTCCGGATGCTTTTTCATGATCCTGTCCGCAACATCCGGCTGCATAGAAAGGCCGACCGGGCTCTCCACAAGGGCGGTAACATTGCCGGTCGGGTCCATGATACT
>JAFTFD010000337.1 GCA_017449745.1 Lachnospiraceae bacterium | reverse complement strand
TCTTGCGGATCAGGGTCAGGTCAGAACAGGTACCGCTGGTCGCCACAGTCGTTACGTAGCGGGCGAGGCCTACGGTCGTGTAGTTATTGCTGCCCTGTCCAATGGCGGTACGGACGGAGTCTTCGTCGGATACCTGGGGAGCCGCCTCTTCGATCTCAACGCCTGAGAGCGCATCCAGGCCGTACATCTGCGCATAGCGCGCAAAACGGGCGACGCCCGTGTCCGAATCATAGCGGGAGGTCTGGGCTGTCGTGCCGTCGTCTCTGGTCACGGTCTCCGTGACGGTGGCAAGACGCCAGCCGACCTCATAGAAATAGTCATTGCAGGAATTCGCGATGCCGCCTGTCAGGTTCAGCATGCCGTGTCCGTCGGGGTGGATCCAGCATTTCGGGTGATCCAGATGCTGGTACTCACCCGAGCAGTAGATCTCTTCATTCAGCGTCACGATGCCTTCCATCAGCCCTGCTGTTGCGCTGACCATCTTGAAGGTGGAACCGGGAGCCGTTTTCTGCTGTGTGCAGTAGTCGATCAGCGGTTTCGAGAGATCGTTTCTCAGCCTCTCGTAGTAGACGGGATCCACGCGATTGGCCATCCTGTTGTTGTCATAGCTCGGATAGGAAACCATTGCCAGGACGTCCCCGCTGCTGGTGTCCGTGATGACCATGGAGCCTGAGAAAGGATCGAGGTTTAACTGCGCGGGAGTCAGGTCCAGATGCTGAATGCGGTTGATCATGAACTGATAGGAGGACTCTCCTCCTCCGATCAGGTTGTCCCGCTCCATCTCGTTCACGCTGACGACCCCCTGGTCCATCAGGATCCTGCAGATCTGCGTGCCGCTGATGACGTCGTTCTGGATCATAAAGCGGTACAGAAGCCGCTCAAAGCCAGGCGTTGCCGTGACGACCGAGAGGATGTGCTCGGCGAGGGCGTCAAAGACCTGGTCGGATGCGGCGTAGGCATCCTCGATGGAGAGACGCTCCGCGTTGACCCAGCCCGCCCGGACTGCGTACCGCAGGAATTCGGTCATGGAGATGACCTCCTCGTTGGTCCAGGCGATATAGGTCTCATCTTTCGTGTCGATGCGGCCGGTATCCAGGATGCCGGTGTCCTTCAGCTGCTGCACGATGTAGGTCTCGTAGTTCTTGAACTCTCTCGTCAGCCCGTCGTAGGGAGTCATGATCTCGAAGATCTGGCTGCGAAGAAGCTCCAGGACCTGTTCCTGGTAGGCATTATAGGAAGCGTACACATAGCGCTCTGTCTCACTGGCGTCATCCGCCGCAAAATGCGAGGTGTCGATCAGGGTGTTTCGGATCGGCGCGTAATAGACGTCATAGATCGGGATAATGATATCTGCGCTGGAGGCATCCTCTTCCGGAATATATTCCTTTACGTCCCGGATCTTGGCCAGGATGATCTCGGAGAGCTTTTTTTCAAGAATATCGTAGGCAGCGACCTGCAGGTCCCGGTCGAGCGTTGTGTAAAGATTGAGCCCTGCCGTCGGCTGCACAGTGCTGACCGTGGCCAGTTCCTTACCCATGTTGTCGACATAGACGCTGCGCACGCCGTCGCGTCCGCGCAGGATATCCTCGCAGGATTTTTCCAGGCCTGATTTTCCTATGACGTCGCCGGAACTGTAAGAAGGATTGTCCTGCAGCTCCTCCATGGAGATCTGGCCTGTATACCCCATGATATGGGCAAAATATTTGGCATCTGCGTATCGGCGGACGGTATCATCCGTGATGTCGATCCCGGGGATGCGGTCCGCGTTCTCGAGAATGGCGGCGACCGTAAGATCCGAGACATCCGAGGCGATCGTTGTCGTCAGGTATTTCTGGAAGCTGTTGAGCGAGAGGCGGTAGCGGATCGCAGCGATCTGCAGGACCCGCTTCGGATCCATACCGAGCTGCGGCACAAAATTGCCCTCCTCGTCATAGCCGCCGATGTAATAATATTTGCTGCCGCACAGGTCGTGGATCACGCCGGCAGCAGTCCTGGTGGACTCCACGTAGCTGAGATCCTCCGTATTGGCGTATCCGTAGATATCGGCAAGGAAACGGGTGAGTGTGCGCCCTTCGACCGTATAGGCGTAATTGCCGGAGGCATCGATGGTGATATTGAAGTTGTCGTCCACGGTATCCCCGCAGGCTTCAATGATATCGATCGCGAGGCTGATGGAATCGTTCAGCTGCATGTTCCGCTTTGCGCCGCTTCCCTCGCCGAGGTCCCGCATGGTCACGGAATAAGCCAGCTCATTGTAGGCCAGGACCTTGCCGTTCCTGTCATAAATGATGCCGCGTGTGGAGGGAATGCGGATATCGCGCCGGATCTGCAGCCGGAAGTTGTTCATATAGTCTTCCCCCCGGATGATCTGCAGCACAAAAAGGCGGTACAAAAGACCGCCGCAGATGCACACGATAAGGAATATCAGAAATGCGATTCTGAAGTTAATGACGCCGGAAATCTCCCTCCAGAGTCTCCGAAAATCAAATTTTCTGTTCATATTAATCTTAAAATTTGTGCAGCTTGTCAGTCACACTTCATCAGTGTACATATGGCGTGCTGACCATTTGTATGCAGATCATAAAGTCTCACTGATCTGCGAAGGCCTGATCCGGATCCATCTGTCATAGACAAGGCGCAGCAGCGCAAATACCGGGACCGAGACAAGAACGGTGTACAGCATCTCCGGCAGCATGACGAGGCGGAACCAGGATGGGAGGTTGAGCCTTCCCCGGAACAGGAACAGGGCCACATAATTCAGGAAACCGAAAAACAGGTCGGAGATACAGACCAGGGCTGCCGGGAAGGCAAAATCTTCCACGTAAAGAAGGCGCCGGAATTTGCCGCACAGATACCCCGTGAGGCTAAGTATGATCATTTCCAGCCCGAACAGCGGACCGGAAAAAAGGTCCCACAGAAACCCGCACAGGAGTCCGGCTGCGATCCCGCCGCGGTCGCCCAGAAAATACCCGAGGGAGGCCGTCACGATCAGCAGCAGGTTCGGCTTGATCCCGCCAAGGGCAAGATAGGGAAAAATCCCCGTCTGTATGACGTAAGAGAGAATTATGATGAAAATGACAAGAAGGATCCGAAGTACTCTTTTCATGTGCCGAGATCACTCCCCTTTCCTTAATGCCGCAGCGTTTAGCGCTGAGGCATTGCACAGCAGAAATACGCGAAGGCGTTTTCTGCTGCTTACAGAGTTTGATGCCGCCCTGGCGGCACAAACTCTTGGGTGAAAAATCAGCTCTTTCAGAGTGATTTTTCACTCTTCCTTTTCATCGATGATTGTTTTGGTTTCCAGGATCACAAGAACGGTGTTCAGGTGCGCAAAATCGACAGCCGGCAGGATCGTCCCGGACTTGGTAATATTGTTCGGATCGATGGAGATCGTATTGACATAGCCGATCAGGATCCCCGGCAGGTATTTGTCGGAAATGCTGGCGGTTACGATCTTCTCTCCTTCTCCCACCAGGTTGTCTGCGTCGATCAGTCGGGAGAACAGGATCGTCCCCTCGGCATACTGTTCGAGAGATCCGGAAACGGTCAGTGTGTCGTAGGTAGACAGAACGGATGCGCTCACATAGGAATCATCGTCGATGATGGATTTGACGCGCGCCCAGTTGGATCCTACCTGCGTGATGCGCCCGACAAGGCCGCCGTCCGCGATCACATTCATGTTGACGGCGATCCCGTCGCGGGATCCTTTATCTATGATGAAGGAATGGTACCAGTTGCCGGCATCTCTTGCGATGATTCTGGCGCCGGTCTTTTCATAATCGGAATACTCTTCGCCCAGCTCCAGAAGTTCCCGCAGTTCATCCAGTTCGTGCCTTTGCTGCTGCATCTGCGTGTTTTCGGTGACCAGACGCTCGTTCTGGGCCTTCAGCTGCGCATTTTCGCTGACCAGGTCTTCCAGGCGCCGCCGCTTTTCGCTGCGCTCGCCCAGCCACTCCCCGGTGGCGGTGATCCCGTTCTGCATGGGGACCGAGAGAAAACTGCCGGCATTTTCCAGAGGACGGGCCAGCAGGTCCGTGTAATAGGAAAGTGCCAGCAGCAGTATACAGGCTCCGATGACGACGAGCAGCTGATAGCGCGCCGGGATCTCCGGCAAAGAAGAACGCTTCTTCATAATGCTCTACTCCATGTCTTCAATTGAATATGCGAGGCTTCTGAACTGAGGCCTGCGGATGACCTGGGAAAGGCCCAGGGCGACCGTACTGATCGGCTCCTCCGCCATGTTGATATCAAGCCCCACTTCCTCCTCCAGTCTGGAGATCAGTCCGCGCTCCTGTCCGGCACCGCCTGTGAGGAACAGGCCGTCCTTGTAGATATCGGCGGACAGCTCGGGAGGCGTGCGCTCCAGGATCACGCGGACATCCTCTGCAATGACGCGGAAGTTTTCCGCGAGGGCATCCTCTACGAAATCCTCGGTCAGGGTCCGCTCCATAGGAAGTCCCGTGACGACATCTCTTCCATAGATCACTTTGGTGCCGAGAGACACCTCGTCATTCATGGAGACGCGGATGGACTCCGCTGTCTTCATGCCGATCATCAGGTTATATTCGCGCCTGACGGCATTGACAATGGCGGTATCGAAAGCGTGGCCGCCGGTCTTGATCAGCCTTGAGAGCACGATGCCTCCCAGGGAAAGAATAGAAACTTCCGTCGTGTCGTAGCCGACGTCCACGATCAGTGCGCCCTGGGAATTCTTGACGTCCACGCCAAGTCCAAGTCCATCCGCGATCGCCTTTTCCACGCCCCAGATCCTGCGGGCTCTGACACCGGCCTCCCGGATCAGATCGTTGAAGGCGCGCCTTTCGACCTCTGTGACGTCGGTAGGCACGGAGATAAAATAGTCTGCGGGGCGAAGAGATCCGCGCTGCTCTGCCTTGAGGATCTGGCGGATGACAGCCTGCATGTGTCCGATGTCCGCAATGACGCCGTAACTGATCGGACGGGAGATCTCAATGCTCGAGGGAGATTTTTCGAACATCTCGTAGGCACTGTCCCCGTAGGCGATCATGTTGGTGCGGTTCTGGACGGCGATCATGTTCTTCTGGACACGGATCTTGCCGCTGGAATGATTATAGATTTTTATATTGTTCGTTCCGAGGTCGATCCCGAAGGCATTGCCGAGGACACTGAAGTCCCTTGGCATATACATGGGCTGCGGACCGTCGTCGGAACGCGCTTTTCTTCTTCTGAACAGCATATAATATGATTCCCGATAATATATGAAAAAACCGGATTTATCCCCCGTCAGGAAAGATAACCGGCTTCCCGGAGACTGCAGTATTTTCTGTCTCCGAAAATAATATGGTCGACCAGATGGATCTCCAGCATCTCCCCAAGAGATGCGATCCTGCGGGTCACTTCGATATCTTCCCCGCTCGGAGAAGGGTCTCCGCTTGGATGATTGTGCATGAGGACTATGGAGAGGGCTCCCACGGCGGAAGCTCTCTGAAAGACTTCCCTGGGCGAGACCAGAGAGCAGGTGGCCGTCCCTGTTGAGACGATCTGCTCGCTGATCAGCTCCATTTTGCTGTTGAGCATGACGAGCCAGACCTGTTCTGCCGCCTCGTGCCGCAGATCTTCCATATAGTAGTCGGCAAAAGCGGATGCCTCCCTGAAAACAGGACGCTTCGTCCTCTCCTCCCGGGCCATCCGTCTTGCGATCTCTGTAAGGCACAGGAGCTTTACGGCCCCGACCTGCCCGATCCCGCGGATCGTTTTTAAGTCTTTGAGCGTAAGGCTGTACAGCACCGAAAGGCCGGTGTTGTTCCTGTCCCGGATCCGGAGGATCTGCCTGGCCTGGTCCATGACGTGATTGCCCTTCACTCCCTTTCGCAGGATGATGGCGATCAGTTCTTCATTGGATAGGGCGCTTCCCCCGTATCGGAGAAACCGCTCATAAGGCATCATATCCCTTTCCGGATAATTGTTTGTATTTATGTTGCTGTGATCGTTCATTCCGCCTCCTGTCAGGCCTCTCCTGCCGGATTCGGATATGAATTATTCATGCATTTCAGAGCTGCCAGCCTCATATTCAGCCTTCGGCGGAATATGAGGCTGAGGATGTCCATCCTATACAGGAATTTACGCAAATGAGCTTATGAACGCGGGCGTTCATCGCACATTTCCGCAAATCCCTGTGCAGATCTGAACTAATATAATATTCTAAAGCAGTGCGATACCCCGGTCAAATACATTCTGCAGTGTCTTCAGAATACCGAGCTTGGCGTGGGGCCAGGTCAGGCCGCCCTGGAAATAGACGTTGTAGGGAGGTTTGATCGGTCCGTCCGCGGACAGCTCGATCGAAGAACCGGAGACAAAGGCTCCGGCGGCCATGATCACGTCGCTGTCATATCCAGGCATGGGGGCCGGCTCACACGCGACAAAGCTGTCGACCGGAGAGGCGGACTGGATGCCCTGGCAGAACGCGATGACGCCCTCGGGGGTTCCGAAGGTGATCGCCTGAATGATATCATGACGGTCCTCCTGGCCGTTCGGCAGAACAAAGAAGCCGAGTTTTTCATAGCAGCAGGCCGCAAAGATCGCGCCTTTTAATGCGGAAGCTGTCACAACAGGTCCCATAAAGAATCCCTGGTAGAACTGGGGAAGGACCTCCAGCGTCGCGCCGACCTCTTTTCCAAGGCCGGGGCTGGTCAGCCTGCAGGCTGCATTTTCGACACATTCTTTTGTGCCGGCAATATAGCCTCCTATCGGGGCAAGGCCGCCACCGGGATTTTTGATCAGGGATCCGACCACCATGTCAGCTCCGACATCGGAGGGCTCTTTGGTCTCGGTGAATTCCCCGTAGCAGTTATCCACCATGCAGATGACGTCCGGGCGGATGCTCTTGATAAAGCCGATCGCCTCGCCGATCTGGTCAACGCTCAGGGTCCTGCGCGTCTGGTAGCCCTTGGAGCGCTGAATCGTGCAAAGGTGGATCTTACCGCCCTTATTTTTACCGGTTTCATCCGGGGTACCGTTTTCCTGAGTATCCTGCTCGAGGACGGCGCGGATCCCTTCAAGATCAAAGGAGCCGTCCTCTTTGAGGTCGACCTGGCGGTATCCGATCCCGTATTCTGCCAGGGACCCTCTGGAAGGCCTGATCCCGATCACTTCCTCCAGCGTATCATAGGGCTTGCCGGCCGCCGACAGCAGCACCTGTCCCGGCCTTAAATTGCTCATAAGGGCGAGAGCCAGCGCATGTGTTCCGCAGGTGATCTGGGGACGCACCAGGGCATCTTCCGTGTGAAAATAGCGGGCATAGACCTCTTCGAGGCTGTCCCGGCCGATATCGTCGTATCCGTATCCCGTCGTTCCTTTCAGGCTCGCCTCGCCCACATGGGCCTCCTGCATGGCGTGGATCACGCGCAGCTGGTTGATCTCAGCGATCCTGTCGATCTGATCAAAGCGGCCTTTGAGACTCTCAAGGATCGGCTCTGCAAAGTCGAGGACTTTCTGCGAGATCCCAAGCTCAGCGTAGATCACGGCTTCCGCAGAACCGCCTGTAAAAGAATTATCGTTAAACGTAGTATTCTGGTTTTCTGTCATTGTATCTTACTGCTTTCTTATATATCGATTATTCTGGCAATGTGACTGGCACATTAACATGCCTGTAAGCCGGTGAGCAAGTCAGGTTATGCCTTTCGCCCGGATCAGCCGGCACATCGTGTCGATCATTTCGTCGGCAGACTGAAAATCGGTTCTGTCGATCCAGATGACCTGCTCCGGATTTCTCTTCTCCTCCCGCTTGAACCAGGTGAGCTGGCGCTTGGCAAAATGCCTCGTCTGCGTTTTGATCTGTGTGACAGCCTCATCCATTGTGGTGAGGCCGTTCAGCGCATCGATGACCTGGCGGTATCCAAGTCCCTGCATGGAGACATCAGAAGAAGTAAGTCCCCTGTCCATCAGGGCTTTTACCTCCTCCACGAGGCCGTTCTGGAACATTTTGTCGACACGGGCGTCGATCCGCGCATACAGCTGTTCCCTGGGCATATGGAGTACGAAAAAGACCGCATCGTATGCGGACGGACGCGTGAGCTGGTCTGCATTGTGCTCGGAGATAAGGCCGCCGCCCTGCAGGGAAAATTCGATCGCCCGGATCACCCTCTTGACATTGTTGGCGTGGATTTCAGAGGCCGCAGCCGGATCAAGGAGGGTGAGGAAACTGTGCAGTGCCTCCGGGCCCATGCCTTCCGGAATTTCCATCTGTTCGGTTTTCTGCGGCAGCAGGTTTTGTACACTATCCAGTGCCTGCTTCAGCGTCATTTTCTGTTCTGCAGCCTGCTGGAGGGCATCGCGAAGCGATAAATTATCCTCCATCTGCGTGAATTCAATATCATACAGGAGAGACTGGATATAGAACCCGGTTCCTCCGCAGAGGATCGGAAGACGGCCTTCAGAGGCAATCTCTGCGATGCTCTCCTTTGCCAGCCGCTGGAATTCCGTGACGTTCCACTCCTCTTTCGGATCTCTGATATCGATCAGGTAATGCGGGATCCCGCCCATCTCCTCGGGAGTTACTTTGGCGGAGCCGATGTCCATGCCGCGGTAGACCTGCATGGAATCAGCGCTGATGATACTGCCGCTTAAGCGCTGCGCGATCCTGACGGCGGCCTCGCTTTTTCCGGATGCGGTGGGACCGGCGATAATGATGAGTTTCTGCTGTGCCATTAGACGATCCTCTTGAACTTCCTCTCCATCTCCTGTTTCGACATGATGATCATGGTCGGCCTGCCGTGCGGGCAGTGATAGGGATTGTCCAGCTGCAGCAGCTCATCGATCAGGGCTTCCGCTTCCTTTAAGGAGAGCTTCATGTTGCCCTTGACCGCTGCCTTGCAGGACATGGAGGCGATCTTGTAGAGGATCGCGGCGGGCGTGCCGCTCATTTTCTCGGCGAGGATCTCGTCGATGATCTCCCTCAGAAGCGCGTCCGGCTCATTGGCATATAGTTCCATGGGAACAGCCCTTATCGCATAGGAGCCGCTTCCGAATTCCTCGATCTCATAGCCCATCCGGGTAAAGACATCCGCATAGCTCAGGTAAGCGGCCTCTTCCTTGCCGGTCAGGTTCACGATGATCGGCGGCGCGATCAGCTGGGAGGGAGCATGCCCTGCAGCTTCCGCTTCCTCTGTCTCTTTTGTAAGACGCGCCATCAGGCGCTCGAAATTGACCTTTTCATGGGCGGCGTGCTGATCGATCAGGAGCAGGTCGTTATTGAATTCAACGATCCAGTAGGTGTCAAAGGCCTGACCGATGATCCGATACTGGCGCAAATTTTCTTTTGTGAAAATATGCTCATTCGGATCCCGCTCTTCGTATTTCTCATGAACGGCTGCGTTGTCGCTGCCCGGTTTCGTTTCAGTATCAGTAAAAGATGTCGCAGCAGGCTCTTCCGGTTTTTCATCGGGAGCGTGATTTTCATCGGGAGCGTGAAAAGGTTTTTTGGCAGGAAGAGCCTGCTCTTCAAAGAGGGTCATCTGCTGCGGCTTACGCCTGTCGGTGAAGACAAAGTCTTCGCTTTCGTACACGGCAGCAGGTTCTTTAAAGGCGGATGCAGCCGGGATCTTGGCATTTTCCTGCGCAGAAGCTGCGGATGATGCGGCAGCCTGCTCAAAGATCTCCAGGTGTGGGACCTGCTTTTCGGCGAGCTCGCGCTGTTTTTCTTCTTCCCTGCGGCGGGCGTTTTCTTCCGCCATGGTGTCAGCACTTGCTCTGGGGATCAGCTCGATCCTGTGCAGTGTTTCATGCACGGCTTCATTGATGAAATCATAGATCCTCTTTGCCTCGGAGAAGCGAACCTCCATCTTGGACGGATGGACGTTGACATCGATATCCTGCGCAGGCACGTCCAGATGCAGGATCGCAAAGGGGAAGCGGTGCTGCATCAGGTCGGTTCGGTAGCCCTCTTCCAGGGCTCTGGAGAGAACGTCGCTCTTTAAGATCCTGCTGTTCACGAAGAAGATCTCATTGCTGCGGCTCGACCTGGAAAACTCCGGGCGTCCCAGATATCCGTGCAGGCGAAACCCGCTGCCTTTCAGGGACTCTGCTGTGCGCAGCAGCGCCTCTTTTCCTCCGACGCTGATCATACCGGCGCCGCGGATCACTGCGTTATTTTCCGCCAGCGCTGTCAGCTTCTCTGCCAGCGTATCAGCATCTGTATCGATCGGAATTACGGAACCGGCCATCTCGCGGCCATAGATCCTGTAGATCAGCTCTTTCTCATTTCCGTTGCCGGTCGTGTGGAGCTTCTCCTGGTTGTTGACGCGGTAATGGAAGGAAATATCCGGATGCGAAAGGGCAAGCTGCTCCACAAGATCCGTGATATAACCGGCCTCCGTCTGGGGAGACTTCAGGAATTTTTTCCGAACGGGAACGTTATAGAAAATATTCCTTACGATCACGCTCGTTCCATCAGGCGCTCCGACCTCACTGATCTTGAGGGGGATCACGTCCTGGCGCGAAGGAACGGAATCGGCGTGGTTCATGGCCTGATCGGACGCGGCAAGGGCATCCAGACCGGACGTCATATCCGGGAGCACGTTTTCATTGGTCGCCCGGATCCCGATCATGTTTTCTCTCGTCTTGGTGATCAGCTCCACCTGTGCCACGGCGGCAATGCTCGAGAGAGCTTCGCCGCGAAAACCGAGGCTGACCAGACTGCTCAGGTCCTGCTCGTCCCTGATCTTGCTGGTCGCGTGGCGCATAAAGGCCTTCGTGATCTGGGAGGGCTCGATCCCGCATCCGTTGTCCGTGACGCGGATCAGGTCGATCCCGCCGTTTTTGATCTCTATGGTGATCGCGCTCGCTCCGGCATCGATGGCGTTCTCGGTCAGTTCCTTTACGACATTGACCGGCTTTTCCACGACTTCGCCGGCTGCTATTCTATTGATCGTCTCACTGCTTAAAACATGAATTTCCATGATTATCTATAGATGAGGGTGACAGGGGACGGTTCTCTGTCTCCTTCAATATTGAAACATCAAAATCAAAAAGGAATACTGGAACAGGAGACAGAGAACCGTCCCCTGTCGCCGACGTTCTCTGTCACTCCGTTCTGCTCTGCCAGCGGTTCTTGAGCTGGCTCTGCAGGCGGTATAAGGTGTTGAGGGCGTCCAGGGGCGTCATATTGCCGATGTCGATCTCCTGCAGCTCTTTGATCACGGCGTCATCCTGTACGGTCTCGAACAGGCTCATCTGGCCGAGATCGACGTCGTCATAGTGAGGAGGTTTCTTCGCCCGTCCGCCGGAGGATTCGCCGAGGACTTCGATGTTCTGGATCTTTTCCGTGATGTCGTTGTCCTGGAGCTGCTCGGCGATCTCGTGGGCCCTGTCGGTGACCATCTGGGGGATGCCGGCGAGTCTTGCGACCTGGATGCCGTAGCTGCGGTCCGCGCCACCCTTGATGATCTTGCGCAGAAATACGATGTCATCTCCTTTTTCCCGCACGGCGACGCAGTAGTTATTGACGTTGTCCATTTTGCCTTCCAGCTCTGTCAGCTCATGGTAATGCGTCGCGAACAGAGTCTTGGCGCCGAGGTATTTTTTGTTGGAAATGTATTCCACGACTGCCCAGGCGATGGAGAGTCCGTCATAGGTGGAGGTCCCTCTTCCGATCTCATCCAGGATCAGGAGACTCTGGGGAGTTGCATTGCGAAGGATCCCCGCGACCTCGTTCATTTCGACCATGAAGGTGGACTGGCCGCTTCCCAAATCATCGCTGGCACCGACTCTGGTGAAGATCCTGTCCACTACGCAGAGGTCTGCGCTGCGGGCCGGCACGAAACAGCCGATCTGTGCCATCAGGACGATCAGGGCGACCTGGCGCATATACGTGGACTTTCCGGCCATATTGGGACCGGTGATGATGGCGATGCAGTTCTTTTTGTTATCGAGCATCGTATCGTTGGAGATGAAATCTCCCTGCATCATCTGCTCAACGACGGGATGCCGCCCGTCTTCTATTTTGATGATCCCCTTGTTATTGAGATTGGGACGGACATACCGGTTGCGCTCACTCACGAGGGAGAGACTGCACAGCACATCCAGCAGGGCGACGGCCTTCGCCGCCTTCTGAATCTGCGCGATCTGCGCGGCCACCGTATCCCTGATCCCGCTGAAGACCTCGTACTCAAGGTCGTTCAGCTTATCTTCCGCATTCAGGATCGTGTCCTCGAGCTCTTTAAGGCGCGGTGTCGTGTAGCGTTCGGATCCGACGAGCGTCTGTTTGCGGACATAGTCATCCGGTACCAGATCCTTAAAGGAATTGGTCACTTCGAAGAAGTAGCCGAAGACATTGTTATACTTGATCTTGAGGTTCTTGATCCCGGTCCTTGCCCGGTCGCTCTCCTCGAGATCGGCCAGCCATTGCCGTCCCTGCGTCTTCGCCTCGCGGAAATGGTCGATATCCTCCTGATAGCCGGTGCGGATAATGCCGCCTTCCTTCATGGCAAGCGGCGGATCATCCAGAAGGGCGTTGTCCAGCAGGGTGACCAGGTCCTGGAAATCATCCATGGACTGCATGGTCTCATTGAGGAGCGGCACCTCCGTGTAGGAGGAAAGGACCTGGCGGATCGGCTTTAACATGCGGATGGAATCGCGGAATGCGATCATATCCCTGGGATTAGCGCTGCCGTAGCTGATCCTGGTCATCAGGCGCTCCAGGTCGTAGACAGGCGAGAGATATTCGCGCAGTTCGTCCCGGTCGACGCTGTTCTCGCACAGGGCCTGCAGGGCGTCGTAACGCTCCAGGATCATATCTTTGTCGATCAGCGGCTGCTCGAGCATCTGGTGCAGGAGTCTTGCCCCCATCGCTGTTTTTGTCTTATCCAGGACCCACTGGAGAGATCCGTGGACCTTTTTCTCTCTCAATGTGGAGGTCAGCTCCAGGTTCCGCCTGGTCGCGGAATCGAGCAGCATATATTTGCCGGAGAGAAAAGCCTCGATCCGGGTGATGTTGCCAAGGGAGTTCTTCTGCGTATCGTAAAGATACTGCATCAGTGCGCCGGCGGCCAGTGTGCCCAGCGGCATCTCGTCGATCCCGAGCGCCAGAAGGCTTCCGACATGGAAATGCTCCAGCAGAAGGCTCTTTGCGTGCTCAGAGGAAAAATACCGGTTATCTACGCTCCCTACCGCGATTCCAAGCCTGTCATGCAGATCGTTCAGATCCATGCCGCTGACCAGAAAAGCATCGTTGCAGATGATCTCGGAGGGGGAATAATTCATGATCTCATCCAGGATCTTCTGGTTCCCCCTGACCTCCGTGACATAGAAATCACCGGTAGATATATCGGAAATGGCGATCCCGCAGGAAGTGCCGGATCCCTTCACGGGGCCGATCTGGTCGGAAAGCCCTTTTTCATAGAAAATGGAAAAAATATAGTTGTTCCGATGCTCGTCCAGCGTCTCCATGCTGGTGTTGGTGCCGGGAGTGACGATCCTTGTCACCTCGCGCCTGACCATTCCCTTGGCCTGCCGGGGATCTTCCACCTGCTCGCAGATCGCAACCTTGTAGCCCTTCTCAACGAGCTTGGTCACATAAATATCCACGGCGTGGAACGGAATGCCGCACATAGGCGCCCGCTCCTCCAGGCCGCAGGCCTTTCCCGTCAGCGTCAGCTCCAGTTCTCTGGAGACCGTGATCGCATCTTCAAAAAACATCTCATAGAAGTCACCGAGACGGTAAAAAAGGAGGCAGTCTGCATACTCCTCCTTGGTCTTGAGATAATGCTGCATCATCGGTGATACATCTTCTATTTTCGGATTTGCCATTGTTACCTCACTTGCCGATGTGCGAAAGCACGAAGGCACATGACGGGAAA
This sequence comes from Lachnospiraceae bacterium, assembly GCA_017449745.1. GTDB lineage: Bacteria > Bacillota > Clostridia > Lachnospirales > Lachnospiraceae > CAG-791. The sequence goes on along the minus strand of JAFTFD010000337.1, from coordinate 5,460 downwards.
CTGCGGAGGCAGTTACCTCACTACTGTGCCAAAGAAATAGAAACCTTTGCAGGTATCCAGATGCACATCGTAGAATTTGCCGATCATGGATTCATCGCCCGGAATATGGACGATGATGTTGTTGGAAAGCCGCGCGGACACATACTGCGGGTCCTGTTTGTTGACCTCTTCTACAAGCGCACGCATCGTTCTGCCAGTCAGTATGGAAGCCCGGTTTCTCGCGCTCTCCTGGACGGCAGAAAGGATCTTATCGAACCCTTCCTTGACCTGTTCCTCAGGGATCTGCTCCATTTTTGCGGCCGGTGTGCCGCGGCGGATGGAATAAATAAATGTATAGGCGTTATCAAAGCCGACTCTTCGAATGACATCCAGTGTGTCTTCCACATCGCACATCTCTTCACCGGGGAAGCCGGCGATGATGTCCGTTGTGATGGCAGCGTCGGGGATCCTCTCGCGGATCTTTTCTGCGAGGGCGATGTACTGCTCCTTGGTGTAGTGGCGGTTCATCTTTTTGAGGATCCTGTCTGAACCGGACTGGAGCGGCAGGTGAATGTGGCGGGCAATATTCGGATTTCTGCGGATGACTTCGATCAGGTCATCCGACATATCCTTCGGATGCGGCGTCATGAAGCGCACGCGCTCGATACCTGGAACATGAGCCACTGCCTCAAGAAGCTCGGGGAAGCTCATGGAGGGCTCTCCCTTTTTGATCAGGTCAAGCCCGTAGGAGTCCACGTTCTGGCCAAGCAGCATGACCTCGCAAACGCCGTCCGCAGCCAGCGCTTCCACCTCGCGGAGGATCTCGGAAGCATTTCTGCTGCGCTCTCTGCCGCGCACATAAGGAACGATACAGTAGGTGCAGAAATTATCGCAGCCGAACATGATATTGACGCCGGCCTTGAAGGAGTATTTGCGTTCGGCGGGAAGATCTTCTACGATCCTGTCCGTCTTATCCCAGATATCAATGATCTTCTGCCCGCGAATGTCGAACGCGCCGGTGTCTTTCTCGTAGACGTCGCACAGGTACTCAGGGAAGCGGAAAAGGTTGTGTGTTCCGAAGATAAGATCCACATAGGGATAGCTCTTGCGGATCTTATCGACGTTCCCCTGCTCCTGCATCATGCAGCCGCAGACGGCGATCTTCATGGACGGGTTTTCTTTCTTGAAATGGCTGGCTCTTCCGAGTCTTCCAAAGAAGTGATTGTCCGCATTGTCGCGCACGGTGCATGTATTGTAGATGACGAAATCCGCGCCCTCGCTCTCGGTGCCGGTAAAGCCGGCACTGCGCAGTACGCCGGCCAGTTTTTCGGAATCCTTGGCGTTAGCCTGGCAGCCGAAATTGACGACGCAGAAAGTGGGCGTCCTGCCAAGAAGCCTCTCCAGCTCTCCGGCATGGAGACGGGCTCTTTCCAGGAACACCTTCTGGCGGGCCAGTTCATCTTCGTTTGTGTTTTCGCCCGTGTTCTTTAGCAGAAAACGGGAAGGGATCTGTGTTTCGTTCATATAAAACCCATTTTTACGCCCGCAGCAGCAAGTGCTTTAGGCTGTTCTGAACAGTTACTCTTAGTGTTTAATACGGCAGGTCATTTGAGCCGAAGATCAGTCGAGTTCATATGCGGCGTATTTGTTCAGGATCCTGAGCAGGATCTCAGCTCCTTCGACCATCTCGTCCGCAACGACATACTCATAGCGGGAATGGAAATGATAGGCGCCGGTCCCGAGGTTCGGGCAGGGAATGCCCATATAGGAAAGGCGGCAGCCATCGGTCCCTCCGCGAATCGGAAGCGTTGTGGGCTCGAGTCCCTGCTCGCGCACCGCCTCGGCTGCGACGTCGATCAGGTGTCTGTGCGGCAGTACCTTCTCAGCCATGTTGTAGTAGGAGTCGCGCATCTCGAGATCCAGGATACCCTTGCCGTAGCGGGCCTTGATCGTGTCGGCAGCGCGCTGCATGAGAGCCTTGCGTTCCTCGAAGCGGGTCCTGTCGTGATCGCGGATGATATACTCGAGCTTTGCCTCATCGCAGGTGCCCTCCATATCGGTCAGGTGGAAGAAGCCCTGATATCCCTCTGTGTAGTAGGGAGTCTCGTGAGAAGGCAGCAGCGCATTGAATTCCATCGCTACGAGCGCCGCGTTGATCATAACGCCCTTCGCGTCTCCGGGATGTGTGCTGTGCCCGTGGATCACGATCCTGGCGCTGGCTGCATTGAAATTCTCGTACTCGAGGTCGCCCACACGGCTTCCGTCGACTGTATACGCATAATCAGCGGCGAAACGCTCTACGTCAAAATTAAGGGGACCGTTGCCGACCTCTTCATCCGGTGTAAAGCAAAGGCGGATCGTGCCGTGCGCGATCTCCGGGTGATGCAGATAGAAGTCAAAAACCTCCATGATCTGGGTGACGCCGGCCTTGTCATCTCCGCCGAGGACAGAGGTCCCGTCCGTGACGATCAGCATCTTTCCTGTGCGCTCTTTCAGATCCGGGAACTCTTCCGTTGTGGATACGATGCCAAGCTCTTTGTTCAGGACGATATCCGTCCCGTCATAGCATTCGATCAGCCGCGGATGAACGGCACTTGCGCGGACAGCATCAGAAGTATCCATATGGGCTACCAGGCCGATGATCGGAGCTGTGTTCTCCCTGCGCTTTGCGGCGGCGTCTTTGCTCTTTGCAGTCTTCTCGGGATCCGCGGGAATATTGCCGGGGATCGAAGCATATACATAACAGTTCTTTTCATCATAATAGACGTCCGAAGCGCCCATGGCTAGAAGCTCCTCATACAGAAGCTTTGCCAGATCGCGCTGGCAGGCTGTAGAAGGTGTAGTCTCGACGCCTTCTTCAGATCCGGTAAAAATACTCGCGTAGCGGATAAAGCGCTCCGCAACTTCTCTCTTATCAAAATGTGACATACTCATGACTCCTTGGTTTATGTATTCGCTTTTTTATAAAGATACGCCCTGTTTTTGCCGACGCCGGTCCTCTCAGTCAGCCCCAGCATCGTCAGCACGGAGAGCACCTGGGAGAAGGAAACGCTCCTCCTGCGGACCCCCGTCGCTGCCTGTAAATCTTTGGCGGTAAAGGTCTCCGGGAGGCCTTCGGGGAGAAAAATACCAAAATCAGCCGGCTCATTCAATATGATTTCTTCATGGATGGCAAGGGGCACGTAGTCAAAGCGGTGAGAACCGCGCTTGCCGTCCCTGCTCCATCCGTCTTTGAGCCGGTATTCCTCGATATCCAGAAGGATCAGGCGAAAGGAAAGGCTCTGCCTCAAGGCTTCATCCTGAAGCACATTGCGGATCTGGTAAAACTCCCGAAATGCCTGATAGGCCGTTCCGCGGACCGGCGATTTGTTTTTCTTCAGCAGCTCTCCGGTCTCCGGATCGATCCAGATGACCCACTTGCAGTACGGAATGGGAAAAACAACGGTGACAGGAACCTGCGGCAGGTAAAAGCGCAGCCTGTCATTCAGCTTGGAAAAACCGGATGTCTGGATCTCGGTCACCTGCTCGCCGTCAAAGATATCCGCGATGAACTTAACGCCCTGGCCGGGCAGGATAAAGGAGGCAGGGATCTCGTGATGCGAAGGATCCGGATCCATGTAGTTTTTGAGAATGGCATGCAGCGTCTTTTCCTTCTGCATCCCGATTCCGACACGCTCCCGCTCGTCCAGCGTGATCACCTTGTTTCTGGCCGCTGTAAAACGAAGGGAGCTCTCAGATGTTTCATTCATGAATTCTTAAAATCTCTTATGCAGATGCGCGCGGATATAGGCAAAGGTAACTTCCTCTCCTTCATCCCGCAGCGTCTTAAGGAGCTTCTCCAGGAGCGCTGCCGTTTCGGGATGCAGGAACTGCCAGGTCTTTCCGCCTACGTAATAGTCCCAGGGATCACTGCACTTGTAAGCATCTCCTTTGTAGACTTTGCAGGCCGCGATCCGGTCCATGAACATCTCCACAACGTACCGTCCCGGCATCTTGCAGGGAACGATCGTTTTGTGGTCCCGACCGGAGGCCGCCCTGGTGTTGTAGTCGAGCCAGTATTCATAATGATGCTTGTTACGGCCTTTATGGTGGAGCCAGGCGGTGGAAAATCCTGCCTGCTCGCGCTCGGCATTGTTCGGGCTCCTGGTGCCCTGCCAGTAGCGGGCGCCGATGAGAAACTCCGTCGGGGAGTATTTGGACAGGTCATGCAGGATACCCTGCCGGTAAAGCCCAACGGCAAAGCATCCCCTGGCGACCTCGATCTTGTGGTGCGTGATCGTCAGAAAATGAGCTTTTGCTTTTTGTGCCGAGATCGGCGGCTGTTTCTGTTTTTCCATTCTTTTTTGTTTTTTCTTAAATACAGCGGCAGAGGATCTGCCGCTGATTTCATTCTGTATTCTGTTTTCCGCTATTATTTGGTGCCGGAAGCTTCCTTTTTGTCTTCGGCAGCAGCGGCCTTTTCGGGAGCAGCTGCTGTGCTCTTTGCGGCTTTTGGAGCCGGCGCAGGGGCCGGTGCTGTCCGCAGGATCATAACGGATCTGCCCCGGACGGAGACGCTTCTCTGATCCGGGATCCTCTCCGGTTTCTCGAGGAAGGAATGATCATCAAATGTATCACAGATGACCTCCCACTGCATACCCGCCGGAGGAGCGGGCACTCCCAGGATCTGGCTGTGCCAGTGCATATTGATCGCAAGATAGGTCAGGCGCTCCTGAGGATCCTCCTCCGCGTAATGCTCATCATAGAGGACGCCGATCGAATGGGAATATCCGTTAAAATCGGGCTTCCACGCCTCTTTTCCATGGAAAGAGACATCCGGGAATCCTGTCACAAGATGGTCGTTGAAGCGGAAAGGCGTCTTTCTGCGGAAGATCGCGTTCTCCTTGCGGAAGGCGATGATCTTCTTTGTAAAATCAAGGATCTCTTTGCTGGCGGCTGTTTCCTTCCAGTTCATCCAGCCGGTCTCGTTGTCCTGGCAGTATGGATTGTTGTTGCCTTCCTGTGAATTGCAGCGCTCGTCGCCTGCGTACAGGAGGGGTGTTCCCTGCGCCAGGAAGTTCAGGAGCAGGAAGTTGCGGATCTGGCGGTTTCTCAGGCTCTTGATCTCGCGCTTTCCGGACTTGCCTTCTACGCCGCAGTTCCAGCTGTAGTTCTCGTCACAGCCGTCGCGGTTCTCTTCGCCGTTCGCCTCATTATGTTTCCAGTTGTAGGAAACGAGGTCCTGAAGCGTGAATCCTTCATAGTTGGCGACGTAGTGCACGGAGCCGTTCCCCTTCGGGACGCTCACGAAAGCCTTGACGAACTCACGGAGCACATCGTTATCGCTCTTGACGAGCTTTCTGGTTAGCGTCTGGAAGGAATCCGTGTACTCGCACAGGTTCCGGATCGAAGGCCGGCCTACCGTAGGATTCTCGACATTTTCCTTCTGCAGCTCCTCATAAGGGAAACTGTAATAGAAAAATGCCGTATCGCTCAGCATGG
>JAFTFD010000336.1 GCA_017449745.1 Lachnospiraceae bacterium | reverse complement strand
TACAGCGGCGACCGGAGAGAATTCTGTCGTTGTGGGGGCAAGGAATGCGGACTTTATCATAGGTCCGGTCGGGATCATCATTGCCGATGCAATGGCCGGCGAGATCACGCCGCGCATGGCGCTCGCCGTCGCGCAGTCGCAGGCACAGAGGATCCTGATCCCGTTCAATAACTGTGACAATTACATAGCAGGAGTGCAGAGCGGAGGAATCAGTGTGCTGATCGCGGATGCAATCCGGGAGCTCACTGTCCGCGTCGCGGGTTTGTGAAAATTGCAGGCTTATGAGGGCACTGAATAGGTAAAATGACGAATTCACAAAAATGCCCTGATTTTCGCAACGTTAGTGTTGGCTAATTGCACTAATGGATTATACAATAAAGCGTAATACTGTTAAATTAGTATCAATACAGCATTGCAACAGCATAACCATCAAACCAATAAATTTTCAGAAAGGAATCATTATGGCTAAGCTATCAGAACAGGCGGTGCAGACCATCAACGAGATCTGTGACCGCTACACAAATGAAAAGACGCCGCTGATGATGATCCTGAGCGACATCCAGAACGAATATGGATATATTCCGCTGGAAGTCCAGGAACTCGTCTCCAAGAAGACCGGCATTTCCGTCGCGGAGATCTACGGCGTCGTCACGTTCTATTCCTTCTTCTCTCTTACTCCGAAGGGAAAATACGTGATCGGATGCTGCCTTGGCACGGCCTGCTATGTCAAGGGCGGACAGCAGATCATCGATAAATTCTCTGAGATCCTCGGAGTCAAGCCCGGTGAGACTACAGAGGACGGGCTTTTCACACTGGATGCTCTGCGCTGCATCGGCGCCTGCGGTATCGCTCCGGCTGTCAGCATCAGTGGAACTGTTTACCCCAAGGTCACTGTTGATAAGGTTCCTCAGATCGTTGCGGAATACAGAGCAAAGGAGGGAGGAGCAGCATGATTAAAACTGTTGAGAATTTGAATGAGCAGGCTGCTGCCTGCACAAAATGTCTGGATGACAAACTTAAGGGTCTTGACGGAAAACGCCACATCGTTCTGTGCGGCGGTACAGGATGCCTTTCCAGCCATTCCGATGAGATCAAGGCAAGATTTGACGAAGTCCTCAAAGAGAAGGGCCTGGACGACCAGGTCACAGTCAACATCGTAGGATGCTTTGGCTTCTGCTCCCAGGGACCTTTCGTTAAGATCTATCCTGAAGATACCCTTTATCGCATGGTCAACATCAAGGACGTTGAAGAGATCGTCGAGACCGATATCATCGGTAAACAGATCGTCGAGAGACTCCTCTATGTCGATCCCGCGACACAGGAGAAGGTCACCCGTCAGGATGACATCAACTTCTACAAGAAACAGCGCCGCGTAGCTCTGTACGGCTGCGGCGTCATCAACCCCGAGGACATCAACGAGGCTCTCGGCATGGGCGCTTTCCAGGGCCTGAAGAGAGCTCTGACAATGACCCAGCAGGAAGTTGTCGATGAAGTCCTTAAATCCGGTCTGCGCGGACGCGGCGGCGGCGGATTCCCGTCCGGCCGTAAATGGCAGTTCGCCCTGAACCAGGAGAACGATGAGAAATACGTCGTCTGCAACGGTGATGAGGGTGATCCGGGCGCATTCATGGATCGTTCCATCCTCGAGGGAAATCCGCTGGCAGTTATCGAAGGTATGGTCATCGCCGGCTATGCGATCGGCGCACAGAACGGCTACTTCTATGTCCGTGCTGAGTACCCGATCGCTGTTAAGCGTCTCCGCCTTGCGATCCAGCAGGCCAGAGAGGTCGGCCTTCTTGGCGAGCACATCCTCGGCACAGATTTCAGCTTTGACTGTCATGTACGTCTCGGTGCAGGCGCATTCGTCTGCGGCGAGGAGACAGCTCTTCTGAACTCCATCGAGGGCAAGCGCGGTATGCCTCGTCCCCGTCCGCCTTTCCCGGCAGTCAAGGGTCTGTGGGGCAAGCCCACGATCGTTAACAACGTCGAGACACTGGCGTGCGTTCCTTACATCCTTCGCAACGGTGCTGACGAGTTCGCATCCGTTGGTACAGAGAAGTCCAAGGGAACCAAGGTCTTCGCACTTGGCGGCAAGGTCAACAACGTCGGTCTTGTCGAGGTTCCTATGGGAACAACGCTCCGCGAGCTGATCTATGATATCGGCGGCGGTATCCCGAACGGCAAGAAGTTCAAGGCGATCCAGACCGGCGGTCCTTCCGGCGGATGTCTGACGACAGACTTCCTTGATGAAGCTATTGATTTCGATAACCTCGTTCAGAAGGGATCCATGATGGGTTCCGGCGGTGCGATCGTCATGGATGAGGACAACTGCATGGTCGACGTCGCCAAGTTCTACATGGAATTCATCTGCGACGAGTCCTGCGGTAAGTGCACACCGTGCCGTATCGGTACAAAGCGTATGCTGGAGATCCTGACCCGCATCACAGAGGGCAAGGGCACAATGAAGGATCTGGATGAGCTCGAAGAGCTGAGCCAGACCGTCAAGGCCAACTCCCTGTGCGCACTGGGCCAGACAGCAGCGAACCCGATCAACTCCACTCTGAAACATTTCCGCGATGAGTATATCGCTCATATCGTGGATAAGAAGTGCCCGGCACATGTCTGCAAGAACCTTATGGAGTATCATATCGATCCCGATAAGTGTATCGGCTGCGGTATGTGCGCTAAAGGCTGCCCTGCAAACTGCATCACAAGAACTGACTACACTGCACCCGGCCACAAGCTTGCATCCATGCAGATCGATCCGAGTGCCTGCGTGAAGTGCGGCGCTTGTATGTCGACATGTAAGTTCGGCGCGATTGAGAAGAGATAAAGGAGGACGAAGCGTGTCTAAGGTAAATATTAAAATTGAAGGCGTCCCCTATGAAGTCGACGCCGGCATGACCATACTGGAAGCAGCAAAGGCCTGCGGCTATGAGATCCCTTCTCTGTGCGCCTTCAACCACGGCGAGTGCAATCAGGGATCCTGCCGTGTCTGCCTTGTTGAGGCTACCGGCGCAAGAGGCCTTGTTGCCAGCTGCGTATATCCCGTAGCAGAGGGAATGGAGATCCGTATCTCCACTCCGGCGGCTGTTGAAGCCAGAAGAAGAAGCGTTGAGCTCCTTCTGTCCAACCACAATCAGAATTGCCAGCAGTGCGACAAGAACGGCAAGTGCGAACTGCTGCACGTCGCTTACCTGACAGGTGCCCGCGAGGGTGCTTTCCAGGGCGTCAAGAGCGAGACGATCTTTGATGAGATCGCTCCCGGCCTTGTCCGCGATACTTCCAAGTGCATCCTTTGCGGCCGCTGCATCGAGCGCTGCAAGAACGCACACGGCCTTGG
>JAFTFD010000335.1 GCA_017449745.1 Lachnospiraceae bacterium | reverse complement strand
GATGCCTCTTAAGATGGGCTCCCAGCTGCCGTGGCTCTCCATGTTATTCTCGGCGATCATATAAAGGCCCAGCCTGTCGCAAAGCCTGTACAGGCGGGAATCGTCCGGATAATGACAGGTTCGGATCGCGTTGATGTTATTCCTCTTCATCGTGACGAGATCCTGCAGCATCACGGACAGCGGCATGGCTGCTCTTCCCTTTTCTGCCGTGAACTCGTGCCGGTTGACGCCCTTAAAGACGATCCGCTTTCCGTTGAGGCACATCAGGCCGTTCTTCATCTCAAAGCGGCGGAAACCGACCAGTTCGTGGACTGCCTCTGTCTCGGTCCCGTTCTCGTCTTTCAGAATCAGGTACAGATCGTACAGCGCCGGTGCCTCCGCGCTCCACAGCACAGGATTGAATACCTGCTCGCTGATCTCGATCTTCTTAGCATTGCTGATATCTCCCTGCAGAACGGTTTTCCCGTTTCTCTCAAGGCGATAATATGTCTTTCCGGGAAGGGGCTTGTCCTGTTCCCCGTCCTCTTCGGTGCTTCCGGAGGCAGCGCCGATCGGCGCAGCAGGTTCCTCATCCGTAACGAAGGAGAGCGTCATGTTAAGGCGAGCGGACTCCATACTCTCATCGACGAGCGTGCGGATCTTCAGGTCCTGCAGATGCACCCTCGGCATAGTATACAGATAAACATCCCTGAAAATACCGGAGAAGCGGAAGAAATCCTGATCCTCCAGCCAGCTTGAGGCTGTCCATTTAAACACCTGCACACTCAGCTTGTTTTCCCCTTCGACAATATACGGGGTAAGATCAAATTCCGAAGGCGTGAAGCTGTCCTCGCTGTATCCGACATACCAGCCGTTCAGCCAAAGTGCAAAGCCGCTCTCTACTCCCTGGAAGGAAATGTAGAGGGGCCTGCCCTTCATGTCTTCAGGAACACGAAAGCACTTCACATAACTTCCTACGGGATTGAACTGCACAGGGATCTGACCGGGGCGGACCTCTTCTCTGCCCTCCCATGGGTACTGCACGTTGATATAAGCAGGCTTATCATACCCCTCCATCTGCATATGGGCAGGGACGCGAATGTCGTCCCAGCCGCTGCAGTCATAGGAAGTCTTTTCAAATCCGGGAATGCTGGAAGCATAGTTTTTGGCATAGGAAAATTTCCAGATCCCGTTCAGGGAATACCGCAGGGAAGAACCTGTCAGGGCGGCGCCTTCCCCCTCTTCAGGGAGCTGCGTCATAGCAAGGGACTTTCCGCCGCCGGCTTTTCCGCTCTCATTGATCACCCGGCCGTTGCTGTGCAGAGCGGAGTACTCATCCGCGATACGGCCGGCGGAGCGGGCGATCTTCTCCTCTGCAAGCGCGGCAGCTCTCGCCTCCTTTTCCGATGCATATGTGACATGATCGGAATGCGCTGGCAGACAGTTTTCTTTGAAGATCTCCGGATCAGCGACGATTTCATAGCGGAAGCGCCCGCCTGTGCGGCATCTGCAAACGCCGTCGATAATCTGCGCGGCATCCATATTTTTTCTGGGGAAAAAGCGGCTCATCAGCTCGTCGATGGAACCGTAGAACTCCTCGAGACACTGCCGAAGGATATCGTTTCCCGAATGATCCATTTCATCCGCACATCTTTTGCGGAATCGCTGGAGCGTGCGGACGCTGAGCGGCTGCACCACTTCGCTCGTTGTACGCAGGGCAAACTGATAGCGCAGATCATTTGTCAGGGCATCCACCATTTCTTCATCCGAGAACCCCATGATCTGCTCAATGATTAGGGCTCCGACCGTGACGTTGACCGGTCCGCTCGGTTTTGCGGATTCCTTGCTGTATAAAACAGAAAATTTTCTCTCATCAATGCGCGGGAAGATCTCTGAAGAGAAATAGCCCGCCCATGATTTTTCAAGCGCCTTTTTCTGTGCCGCGGACATGACCAGTGTCCTGTCTGCAAATCCAAGCTGCTGATAACTGTTCGATGAAAATGCCATAACTTTTTCCCTTTTTACAACAATAGTTTTCTTACTCAAACTCTACGATCGTATTGCCATCCACTGTAATCGTATAGGTACTGCCCTTGTTCATGTGATCCCACATCGTACCGCTTACCGCGTACGTTTTATCATTTCCTTTTTTATCCCGGACAGTGACTGCGTACTGTTCTTTAGTGCTCCCGAAGCGTTCTCCCTGCCGGAGGATAGCGCGGTCAGCAAAATAAGGTTCTTCGTCTGTTCCCCGCGTCTCTTCTGTCCGGACATAGACCCACCGGTCCACGTCATAGTAATACATGGTCGCATATACGGGGACGCTGACGTAAACAGGTTCCTGGTAATACTCCGTCCGATATTCCGTGTGGTAAGTCGGGACCTGTTCCGTCACCTCCTCGAAATACCCATTTCCCAGATCATTATATCCCGTAACGACCGTCTCATATCCGTCCAGCACCTGCTCGGCGACCTTCCTCTCCCGGTTCTCATAGTGATCCAGGACCTGGTCGTAATGGTGGATCTGCTGGTCGGTTCGGACGTTATAGGCGTCGCTTGGCGGTGTCCAGGAATTTTCTGTAAAGGTTTTGTATTCCTCGACAGCCACCTGCCGCTGCCATGCCTTGGAGATCAGCGTGACAGCTGTTTTCTTTGGCATCATTCCGAAGATCGTCAGCAGCAACAGGGCTGCGATCGCAGCCAGCAGTACAAACCGCATGGGTGACGATCTGCGTTCAGCTCTCTCTTCTTCCGCCCTCTGCTGGGCTTCCCTTCTCTTTTTCTCCAGCTCTTCCTGTTCCTTCCGGCGCTTATTCTGAAGATAGTTTTTCTCAGACTCCTCTCTGGAAGCACCGCAGGACTTACAGTTTGTATCATTGTCACTGTTCAGGGAATTGCAGTAGGAGCAGATCCAGTCCGGATTCTTATTGAGCTGCTGCGCCTCTTCGTTCGAAATGTATTCTTTGGCCGTTCCCATATAGAACGTGGTGTCCTCATTGCGCGGTTTCGCGCAGTGGGGGCAGACACGGATCCTGCCGCTGATCCCTTTAGTGTCGCAATATTGACAATCCCAAAGACCTTCTACGATTTTTGCCATGGACATACCCCTCTTTTTTCCAAAAAATGCCGAAGCACTTTGTGCGCAGAAATGCCAAGCCAGTCAGCGCAAAGTCCGGTTTCAGGACTTGCGGGCTTCGATCCTGCCGATCGCATCCTCCAGGAGTGGTCTAATGTTAGCCGCCGCATCCTGGTCGTCTTCGATGATCCCTGTCTCGCCGATCGAGATCCTCTTGTTCATACCGTGGCAGTCACTGCCAGCACTCACGTAAAAGCCATGTTCCCGGGCGATCTCGATCAGCATTTCCTGCTGGAAAAAGTTAAAGCCCGAGTAATAACACTCAAACCCCATAAGCCCCATTTCCCCCAGCCTGTCAGCCCTGTCCCGCAGCTGCTCTTCTGTCAGATTCTGGCCGCCGTCTCCGTAGATCGGATGGGCCAGCACCGGGATCCCGCCTGCGTCCAGGATCGCTGTGATCACTTCTTCAGGCCTTAGTTTCAACTCCGGGCCGTGGTAATGATTGATGTAGTTGCTGATCGCATCATTTCTGTCAAGTGCATATCCGTGTTCTGTCATCAGGTTTCCGAGATGCGGTTTGCCGGGATTGGAAAGGGAATGCAGCATATCTTTTTCATCCTGTGAAAAATAGAATCCATATTCCTGCTCCAGAAAGGCGATCCTACCATCCAGCTTGCTCATTCTGTTGTTGTGATAGAGTTTAGCCAGCTCTATGATAGAGGGCGCGTTAAAGTCATACGCATATGCTAAGATATGGTATCTGCCTTTTGAATCTCTGGCTGAAAACTCTGCGCCCTGAATAAATGCGGGGTCTCCCTCCTGCATGCTCTTAACGATCTCCTGGCATCCGCCGATCGCATCGTGATCTGTTACGGAAAATACATCCATGCGCATTCTGCGCGCTTTTGTCAGCAGCATCAGAGGGGAATCCGTTCCGTCTGAGACCGTTGTATGAATATGAAGGTCTACTTTATGAGGTGCAAAATTCATATTGCCTCCTGCACTTTTATATAATGCCTTTAGCAGTTTATAACCGATTACATTCTAACACAAATGTACGTATAAATCTTTTATCGTTATTTACAGAATTCAATGTAATACACTGATTTACGGTTCTGACTGGTTATTGCTGCTTCGTAATCTTTTAATCTTATTTCTGTTCATGAACCAGGCAAGTATGAATCCTGTTACAAGCCCGCCAAGATGAGCTGTCATGGAAATACCTTCTTCAGTAAGTCCCGGCAAGAGAGAAAACAAGACCGCTGCCGCCACTCTCGACTTTGGAAAAAATCTCCGCAGACCGGGAGTCATCGCAAAAATGATCAGTACTGCAAGAAGTCCGAAAATGGCGCCTGAAGCCCCCGCTGAGAGAGCAAACCTTCCGGTAATCATTTCAACAGCCATTGTTAATAAGCCTCCACCCAGTCCTGAAACGAAATACAAGATCAGGTATCTCCATCGTCCAAAATATGCCTCTACATAGGGGCCGATCGCAAGCAGCGAGATCATATTGCTGCCCAAATGCTGGGAGCCGAAGTGAATAAACATGGAAGAGATCAGCCGGAACCATTGTCCCTCTTCCAGAACCAGCGGTACATATAAGGCACCCGCTTTTAATGCAACCGCAGGGTCTTCACTGCCTCCCGCAAAAAGCTCCAGGCAGAAAACAATTACATTGGCGGTAACCAACGAGATCGTGACATAGGGTATTCTCTGTTTCATGCTCATATTAACTTCTCTGCACTGAAGAATGTACCAAAAATAGTTTAAAACTTATATTTTCAAACAAAAATAGGATAGAAGATCTCGCTTCTATCCTATCATAAAATGCAGGCAGCGGGAATCGAACCCGCACTCTGT
>JAFTFD010000334.1 GCA_017449745.1 Lachnospiraceae bacterium | reverse complement strand
TGGCCTGGTCTGCAGCCGCCAGGGCATTCACCGTCAGCATTCCAAGTGACGGCATACAGTCAAGGAGAATGAAGTCATAGTCCTTTTTCACCGTGTCGAGGTATTGCTTCAGGATTGTTTCCCGGCTCATGGCTGTCACCAGAGAAACTTCCGTCCCGGCGAGCGCAATGTTTGCAGGCACCAGATCCACCCCCTCCGGGTGATGAAGGATCCCTTCGCCAGGCGCGATAGGCTGGTCCTGAATGACCTTTGCCATCAGGTCAGAGAGCGTAACGGGCAGGTCATCCGGGCGGTTGTGTCCGAGGGCTACCGTCAGGCTGGCTTGCGGATCGGTGTCTACCAGAAGCACTTTCTTTCCGGCCATCGCCAGCCCCACGCCAAGATTCTCACAGGTGGTGGTCTTGCCCGTGCCTCCTTTCTGGTTCGTTACCGCCGTAATCACGGCTTTACTCATACGTCATGATCACCTCCTTTATCCATACAGGTCATGGTTTACTTTGGCCGAATAATAAGAACTGATGGTTCCGGGAGCATTGTAGAGAGCGGCCAGCAGGTACTGCTTGATGTTGCGGACATCCGTAGTGTTTTCCTTGAGGCAATCCAGCACGTACTGGATATGACCGGAGTCCAGTTTCATAAAACGGCTCTTTACTACATCCCTGGGTCTGTCATCGCTGGCAATACGGATATATTCCCTTTTCGTACAGACAGTATCGACCAGAAGATCCAGTATTTCCTGCAAGATCTCCCGGTCGTAGGGATACTGCTGAAGCAGGTACTCAAACTCCAGAGCATCTCTGAAATAGCTCTCATAAGACCGGCGCTCCTCCATCCCGTCCGCATCCCTTCCCGGATAGATAGGATTCTCTGTATAACTCATTTCAGTATCATTACTATCTGTATTACTTCCGTGTGATTTTCGTGATTCCTGAGATGTGATTATCACATTCCCAGAATCATGATTTTCACATCTCTTGAAATGTGATGCAGAGGAGTTATACACCGGGTTATCCACTGACGAGATGAAGTTTTTGACGTATATCAGGTTTGGCTTTCCGAGCCCCTGACGTTTTCGTTCGATCAGTCCGCATTTATCTTCAAGTTCCGTCATCAGGCGGGTTGCCTTCTGGTTGGCGCAGTGAAGCTTCTCCATGATCTCTTCGATGGTGCAGATGATATAGACCCGGCCATGTTCATCGATCCAGCCGTTCTTTGCGGAAAGATCCATACGTTCCAAAAGAATGCTGTAGAGGATCTTGGCTTCGGAGGATACCTCGTGGAACCGGTCATTGGTAAACAGCACTTTTGGCACGCGGTAGAAGGAAAACTGATCTGCCTGAGCACCGTAAAAGTAATCATACACGCATTTCACCACCTCCCATTCTCACGAGATCCTTTTTCAGCGGTCTTCTGCGGAAGGCCGCACGTCCGTCCTTTCCATAGGGACAGACAGCATAGAGGCATTTGCGGTAGCGGAAGGAAGGCTGATAGAAGGGACAGATCCGGCACGGTGGAGGAGTACGATTCCGGTCCACCTGCGGAGGCGTCTCCATCAGCTTCTTCAGTTTCTTAAATGTCAGCACCTGGCCGCAGCCGGCAGGGATTACATTTTCATGCATTGGCCGGCACCTCCTTCATCCCGAGTACCTTCTTCATGCAGAAGCTGACGCAGGGACCATAGCAGCAGCCCTCACAAGGGCTCTTTTTCTTAGTGGACTCGGCGAGATAGTAGCAGTTCTCCTTGCCCAGCGTGCAGCCAACCTTCCGGTTCTTCCAGAAGTAACACTGGCGGCAGCTTGCCGGCCGGTCTTTATGGTAGCGGATCCCGTCGATCAAAATTGTGTTGTTCATCTGATATCCTCCATTACTGATAGATTCCACCGGATTATTCCGGAACAAAAAACACAGCGGTTGATCCGAGATTGAGATCAATCGCTGTGCTATGTAAAAAAAGAGGATATTGCTCACAATGGGCAAAGGATGAATTTACAGGTATAGCCCTTTGTTAGAAAATGCTCACATTTTGCTAACAGAGACTCCCCGACTGCTAACAAAAATAGGGGAACCTAGACGTCCACGGGAGAATTCGAACCTGTAAAAACATGAGACTTTATGCGGCTTTCAGGCACTTCGGTGAACTCAGAGGCACTTTCAACCTTCCGCCTCCTAAGCGATAGGTCGGGTGTTCGAGTCACCTCGCGGACGCGTAAATTAAGCGGATTTTTCGTTAGCAGATCGGTATCGATATTAGCAAAACGGACATCCGCTTTTTCATGCCATAGGGCCGGTACTTTCCGGGAGACATTCATGTCTTGCTAATTCCATTAGCAGAATTCGGGGGCCCTGCTAAGAAAATACCCTGTTTTGCTAATAACCCTTTTCGGGCCGATCTATGGCTAACAACGGCGTAAGGACAGCTAATAAAAGTTAAAATGTACCCCGGAAAGTGGACACGGAGCGATTCATCAGATTAGTCTGAAACGAAGAAAAATTAGTGGGCCTTAGTAGTGGACATTCTCCGATTAGAATCGTATAGCCATCCCGATTTTGTGGACATTGATTTATTAG
>JAFTFD010000026.1 GCA_017449745.1 Lachnospiraceae bacterium | reverse complement strand
CCGAGCATTCGCAATCCGCAAATTTGCCTGTAAATACAAGCAAATTGCTCCTTGCTCATGTCGGGCGGTCAAAAGATAGAAAAGTCCGCTCGTGCAAGCACGGCATACTTTTCTGCCTTTTGACCTTAGCATCATAATAATAAAGGGAACAGAGTAAGATCAGCCTGCCCGGCACTACTCTGTTCCCTTCTTTTTTAGCGTTTACGCTTATCAGTTATTACTTATTTTTCTGCTTATCTGTTTCTGTTTTCTTCCAGCCTTTTTCCGCTCTTGCCCTTGCCCTGCCATTCTTTTTATCCGGCTTGTTCAGCTTTCGCGTTTTGCTTTTTCAACGCCATCCTGACTTTGTTCAGTGTCTTCGCATAGGCTGTGAACAGGAAGATATCCGCCAGGATCCACGCGATCGGGCTGGCAAGGCACGCCCCCATATAGCCGATGGCGGGGATCAGGACCAGGGCAGCCAGCACTCTTCCGACCATCTCGCAGACGCCCGCAAGGATCGCCAGCTCCGAAAAGCCCATTCCCTGGATCATGAACCTGACGATATTAACAAACAGCAGCGGAATATAGAAAACGCTGTTGACAAACAGCAGCATCCTGCCCGCCTCCAGCACCTGTGTCTCCGCGCCGGAGACAAACATCAGCAGCAGGGATCTGCCAAAAGTGCACAGGACAAAGGCTGCCGCAAGGGAATACAGGATACCGATCTTGGAAGCCGCTTTCAGTCCCGGTGTCAGGCGCTCTGTCTTGCCTGCGCCGACGTTCTGTCCACCGTAGGTAGCCATGGTGGAACCCAGCGCGTCATACGGTGTACAGAAAAATCCTGCGATCCTGCCGCCCGCAGTCTGCGCAGCGACGTAGACGGATCCAAGGCCGTTGACCGCACTCTGCAGATAAACGGAACCGATCGCTGTTACGGAATACTGAAGGCCCATGGGAACACCCATCACCAGCAGCGTCTTAAAATACCTTCCCTGCGCTTTCCACTCCTCACGCTTAATGTGCAGGAGCGGGACCTTTTTTAATATGTAGAAAACAGCCAGCAGGGCCGCCACCGCCTGGGAGATGACTGTCGCGAGTGCAGCTCCAGCTACGCCCATACCCGCATATAGGATCAGCGTGATATCCAGAACGATATTTACGATGGAGGAGACGATCAGAAACACCACCGGCGCCTTCGAATCTCCCAGCGCGCGGATCGCACCGGAAAACAGGTTGTAGGCCATGATGACAGGGATCCCGAGGAAAATGATCAGGATATAGCTGTAAGCGTATTCCAGAATATCTTCCGGTGTCCTCATGAGGACCAGGATCTGTCTGCACAACAGGCAGACGGGAACTGTCAGCAGCACGGACACGGCGCCGCACATATAGATGCCGTGGGCAAGGAACCGCCTCATCTCATCGTACTGCCGCGCGCCGAAACGCTGGGAGATCGGGATCGCAAAACCGCTGCAGATCCCCATGCAGAAACCGACGATCATGAAGTTTACGCTGCCGGTCGCGCCGACTCCTGCCAGAGCCTGGACTCCCAGCAGTTTTCCCACGATCATGGTGTCGACGATATTGTAAAACTGCTGGAACAGCATCCCGCCCAGCATCGGCAGTGCGAACCCGATGATCAGGGCCATAGGATCTCCGCTCGTCATATCCTGTACGGCGGTGCGTTCGCGGGTACTCTTCTGTTTTAATAAATGCCTGTTGCCGGCTAATATATGATGCTGCAATGCAGACTGTGCCATGTCTTTGACCTCTTACTATTTATCGATGCGGGTGTGCAGGAGCTGCCCTGCAGCGGACTGGTCCGGCATCCTTTTACCTTTTCATCCCAGTTTCATTAATACTGAAAGAAGTATATTCCTTTCCTATAGACATAAAATGGCATAAACCCATTAAAACCAGTCAAATCTTGCTCATTTTGGTCCCGGTACCGAATTTGGAAATTTCCATACGGAATTCAGGCACAGACTTCCAACAGAACTATGCTATAGTAGTGATAAATGATGCTGGTTTGTCTTACGGTAGTGTCAAGTAAGCTATGAAAACCTGATAACTGGAGCTGGAAGCCAGGAAGGTATAAAAAACCGAGAGGTATCCCTTTGATAATTAAGGGGAAGGCACCTAAAAGGCGCCTTCCCCTGACAGCAAAGGATTATCCGAAAACCTTATGTCAAGGAACTTTCGCGGCATATCCTCACAGACGGCTTCGCCGCCTGCTCCGGTATTCCACGGTTCCCTTGACAACGGTTCCGCTCCATATTCATGATGCAGATGCGTTTTGCATTTGAAGGATCGTTTGCTGACCCAGATAGATCATGATCTGCCACTTGCCGGGCATGTTGCCGGCGTTGCGAAGTTCCTCGACATCATTGAGGACTTTATAACGATTGAACTTATGCGGTCGCAGAAAGTTGTAATAAGCGACCCAGAGTGAGAGATCATAATTCGCGCCTTCCAGCCCATCGAAGCCATTTGTATGGCGATAAGAGTGTTTGTAAGTGCGGTTTAAGCGCTCAACGAGTTGCTTATAGGGACGAAATTCAGTGGAGACGGCATCATCATTCGTCAGGCCAAGGACCTGGGTTATCTCAAACTTCATCCGCTCGCCGAATTCCAAAAAAAACTGCTGTGCTGCAAGAGGATAGGCACTGTAACCGTCAGCAATAAAACAAAATCCTTCCGGAAGAGTGTTCCTGAGTTTATCAAAAGCCATGCGCATGGTCATGATGCAGGGGCCGACACTGCGGTCATCGGAGACACGGTAGCCGAGGATAGAGCGGCTGGCGGCATCCATGATGAACCAGACGAAGGAGTTGATACCGCGGATCTTAATGTATGTTTCGTCAGCGACAAAGGTAGTACCAGGCTTGTAATCATAATGATCCACAAAAGGTTTTACGCATAGAGCTGCCGTCTTACAATAGTTTGCGATCTGCTGGTGTGAAACCTTGAAGCCATAGAGATCCATGAGGGCCTGAGAGGTCTTGCGCAGGGAAAGCCCAAGATTCACATGCAGGGTGAGACAGAGCCCCATGATATTGGCATCATACTTGCGGAAACGAAGGGAAGATGCGTTTTTGGGAAGAGTCTCCAGGGGCATCTTAAAGAAGTCAACATTAAACTCTCTATAGATGTAATGGAGTTTGTAATCACTCTTGCCGTTAGGAGAGTCGGGATCCATTTTTTTGAGATTGTTTTTGTAGAAGGAGCAGTTCTTGTTGGTGCATTTCCAAACGACAAAGAACTTCCTGCTTTTAACAGGGACGAGGGAACGTCCACAGAAAGGGCATCGAAGTTCAAAAGCCTTATGAAAACGATTGTCCTGAGGGGAGAAGCGGGTATGGCAGACCTTACACAGGAGCTGTCCCTTAGAACCGTTGTTGCTATAGAGATAATCGGAGGGTGCGTTACAGCAGGAGCAGCGGGTTGTTGAAGGGATACGGCATTCGCCTCTACGGCGTACCGGTTTGAGTTCACGGCCGTTGTGAGTTCGCTGGTACTCTTTCAGAAGATGCTGCCAGTCTTTTTTCTCCAGAGGGATGATCTTAGGAGGCTCATCAATTTTGAACTTCTGATACTTAGGAGAATGAGTATCATCATAAACCCACTGTTTGAGTGGGATATATCTGCAGATAAAAGCGAGAAGCCAGCGCTTTTCAGAATTAAGTTGATTGATGATTGAAAGTAATAACTGTATAATGTCCATGAGCAATACCATGTTTTTCTATGATGTGTGTTTGGCGATGTACATTATACACAAAAACAGGGGGTATTGCTCTTTTTATGTGCAAATCCCTAAAACAAAGGCTTTATTCATGCTTTAAGCATGATATGCATTACACTACGTGTCTTACAACAGAGGGGTAGCTATGAAAGAAAAGAGAAATGTTGAATTCCGTTATTATGACATCCCCCCTGAGGAGGATGTTCTGGTTTTGACCGGTCCTGTCTGGAACAAAGCGTACGGAGAGGGGCCGGAACGCCTTCATTTTCACAATTATTATGAAGTCGGGATCTGCTCGGACGGCGAGGGGGAAATGACCCTGGGAGAAGAGACTGTACATTTTGTGCCCGGCTGCATTTCCCTGATCCCGCAGACAGAGCTGCACACGACAAATACCTACGGCGAAATGGCTTCCTGGGAGTGGATGTACTATGACATCTACAAGGTCCTGGAGGGGCTGTATCCCGACGATGAACTCACCAGGGACAATATCCGCTTTGTCATAGACAGGCAGGGCAAGCTCCTGACGCCGGACATGGATATCCAGAAGATGCAGTTCCTGATCCGGGGCATCTATGATGAAATGCAGCAGAAAGAGTATCTGTACCGCGATATGGTGCGGCACCTTCTGACCATGCTGACCGTGGAGATCATCCGCAAACTCAGCAGCACGGAAATGCTGCCCGAGCACACGCCTCCCCGGATCGATATCATGCCGGCGATCGAGTATATCAAGGAGAACTATGCCTCTCCCATCCGGATCGCCTCTCTGGCGGAGATCTGCAGCATGAGCGAGAGCTTTTTCCGTAAGACTTTTGAGAAGTACATGAACATGAAGCCTCTCGACTACGTCAATTTCGTCCGCATCCAGAAGAGCTGCGCTCTCCTGCGCAGCTCTGCCATCACCGTATCAGATGCGGCCGGGCAGGTCGGCTATGAAAGCGTCTCCTCCTTCATCCGCAATTTCAGGCGGATCACAGGGAGCACACCACACCAGTGGCGGGTCGACGAAGAAAGCGAAAGGAACCAGTTTTTAAAGTATAACGTCACCGCCCTGCGCGGCTGGCTGGAGTGATCTGCTCCATAAACTTCTGCCGGAAAGTAAACCGAAAACAGCAATTTTCAGACCGTAAGCGGAAACATATCCGCAGTTCCTTACTGTACAATTAAGAAAATATAACGATTCAGGCAAAGGCCTGAACAGTTGTGAAAAGTCACAGCAGAGCCTGCTATCCGGGGTCAACGGGTTTCTGCCAATAGTCTTGGAAGACACTGTTTGTAGAGTCATTGTACGGATAGTCTCAGGATGAGCATGCCACCGCGCATCCTGCCGGAGTATCCTGCAATGGCTCCTTTTTCTTTTTGGGGAGGTGTCAGATGATCGTTCCAAAACATTATGAGGATCTGTCCGTACTGCACGAGAACAAGATGCCTGACAGGGCATACTATATTCCGGTTTCCGTCGAGACAGAACAGCTGGTGGATCACAGGGAGCGCTCAGACCGGTTTCAGAGTCTGAACGGTATCTGGCGGTTCCGCTATTATGACAGCATCTATGAGCTGCAGGAAGAATTCTACAGAACAGACTTCGATGCCGATGCTTTCCGGCAGGTCCCCGTTCCGTCGGTCTGGCAGAATTACGGGTGCGACAGCCATCAGTACACCAACTACCGCTATCCGTTTCCCGCTGATCCGCCGTATGTTCCGGCCGATGATCCCTGCGGCGCCTATCTGCTCGATTTTGAGTATCAGCGTTTCAAATAGGCTCCGAGAGCCTATCTTAACTTTGAGGGAGTGGACTCCTGTTTTTATCTCTGGCTCAACGGTGAGTACGTCGGCTACAGCCAGGTCTCCCACGCGACGCATGAGTTCGACATCACGGACCATCTGCGCGAGGGAACGAACCGCCTGGCTGTACTGGTCCTTAAATGGTGCGACGGCAGCTACATGGAAGACCAGGACCGCTTCCGGATGAGCGGGATCTTCCGCGATGTCTACCTGCTGCACCGCCCGGAGAATTTTATCTACGACTATTTTGTCCGGACCAATCTTGACGCATCCGGCGCCAGGATCGATCTTCAGATCCGCTATCTGCATGGCAGCGTCCCCACGACAGCCGTGCTGTATGATCCGGAAGGCAATTTTGTTGAAAAGGTCTATTTTTCAGACCACATGACGTTCCGGATCCCGGACCCTGTCCTGTGGAACAGCGAGGAGCCAAACCTGTACCGCCTCGTCCTGAAAACAGACAGGGAGACGATCACGGAACAGGTCGGCCTGCGGGAAGTCCATATTGAAAACAGTATTCTGTACGTCAACGGAAAAAAAGTAAAACTGCGCGGCGTAAACCGCCACGAGTCCGACCCCCGGACGGGGTTCGTCGTCGATATCGATCACGTAAAGCGTGACCTTACGATGATCAAGAAATATAACTTCAACGCGATACGCACCAGCCACTATCCGAACGTCCCTTATTTTTACCAGCTCTGCGACAGATACGGTTTCTTCGTCATAGACGAAGCCGACAACGAGAGCCACGGTCCCTGGCAGCTCTACTACCGCAAGGATACAGATGTGGAGCGTGCCCAGCGCTGGAATGAGATGATCTCGGATGAGCCGGCCTTCATCGAGGCGACGCTCGACAGGACAAAGAGCATGGTGCAGCGCGATAAAAACCGCCCCTGTGTCATCATCTGGTCGATGGGCAATGAGTGCGGCTACGGATGCACGTTCGAGGAGGCCCTGAAGTGGACCAAAGCCTTCGATCCGGGACGCCTGACTCACTATGAAAGCGCCTATTACAAGGGACGGCGGCGAAAATACGATTATTCCAATATCGATCTCTACAGCAGAATGTACCCGGCCTTCCGGGATGTGCTGGAGTATGTAAACGCAGAGCCGGACAAGCCCTTCCTGATGTGCGAGTACTGCCACTCGATGGGAAACGGTCCCGGCGATTTTGAGGATTATTACGAGCTGATCGAAAAATACGATGTGATCTGCGGCGGATTCGTCTGGGAATGGTGCGACCACGCCATCGAGCACGGCTCCGCACCGGACGGCAGAAAGATCTGGTTCTACGGCGGCGATCACGGCGAGCTTCTGCACGATGGGAACTTCTGCATGGACGGTCTGGTCTATCCGGACAGGAAGCCGCACACAGGGCTTCTGGAATTCCGGAATGTCCACCGCCCGGGCAGGGTCACCGCCTATGATCAGGAGGCCGGGATCCTGACGATCCGGAATGAGATGAATTTCCTGGATCTCGCCGAATATGCGGACATCAGATGGGAGATGACGTGCGATGGCACTGCGATCGCTGCTGGCTCCTTCTCAGGAGATCCCTCCGGTGATGCCGCTGCCGCGGACTCTGCCGGGAGCGCATCCGCCGGATTCTCCATCCCGCCGCACCAGT
>JAFTFD010000333.1 GCA_017449745.1 Lachnospiraceae bacterium | reverse complement strand
GGGGCGTCTTGCAGCGCCCACTTAAGGAGCCGCTCCGCACCTGATTTCAGGAAAAGGAGTTCGGAGGAATCGACTATTGAATCATCCATTACCGCATCCGCTGGCTCAGCCATTGAATCATTCGCTGGCTCAGCCATTGAATCATTCGCTGGCTCATCTATTGAATCATTCGCTGGCTCATCTATTGAATCATTTGCTGAGTCAGCTGCTGAATTATCCTTCAGGTCCTTGATTGGAAGATTTTCCTTATTTTCAATATTATTCAGCGATTTGAGCACAGCCAGTAAGGGTTCGCCGACTGAGCAGGGATCCACGCATCCGTCAGAGACCCCAAGGGTAGCGGGGCGCCCGTCAGCAGAGATCCGGTTAACAGATTCTATGCAGAGTCTGGTCGCCATATCCAGATCGCCGCACTCATAGAAGGCCTGCAGAGCAAGCCCCTGCTCCCAGGAATGTCTCTGCATGGACAGAAGCGCCATTCCCGCAAGGCGGATCAATTCAAGACTATTATAATCCTGCTCGGAGTATTCCGTATTTGGCAGAGCATGTCCTCTTTTCATGGTTATTCATCCTCCGTAGTATTTGGCTCTATCTATTGCTTACCTTCTATACATATCAAATCGTGAAGCTCGCTGCAACCTGTTCAGGAATATTTTGGTAACAGCAATAAAAAGGAGAAGCTTCTAGAAGGCAATTTTGAGCTGTGCGCAACATAAATTTTTTGGACAGATCTCTGCTGTTGTGCAGAAAATCTCTGCTTTTGAGGCTATACCACAGAATCTGATAAATGAGTGATTGTCTGTCGTGCAATTTTAAGGCCTATTTTTTAGTCGCGCAACAAATGTTCTCGAAAGCCTATCAGCCGACCGCGCGGCGAGGAGACGTCTTTTGCAGGCCTCGCAACAGGAAGCCTGCTTTTAGTAAATTAGGGATGTGATGGATTTTTTACCCCACAACAGATGGAACAATTATCCGGTCAAATGCACGTGAAGCAGTTTTGACGGGACAAAGGCAATTACCTCATAATTATTGATTGCTGCGGCTTTCGACCGCGGCAAAGAAATTTTGAACCAAAATGTGCACGACATTGAGGAACGTTTATGAGTCAGCTGTCGTGGCGCTGTCTGGAGGCATATTGGAGCGCACGGTCGGGCGGACTAAATCAAATATAAAACCTATCGATCAACACGAATTAACAGAGACACTGGCTAAGTTTTGCGAAAGAGCTCGTTAGGAATAAACAAAACCCTAACTATATTTTGCTGAAGTGTTAGGAACTCTTTAGGAAATAGAAATACCCTCAAGCAGGCTTCCTGTATCTGCGCTCCGTTTGAAGCAGCATTACACAGAAGTTTCAGAGCCCTGCCTGGGGGTATTATTTTACAACACACTTGGGAGGTGTAATTGCCTGTTAAGGGTTGAACAAAAAGAGTTTCCCTGTTAAAAGCGCATCAGACTGCGCAGCACGGGAATTTATTACATCGGCATTACAGAGCCGAACATGATCGTGAATCTCTGCTTGTCATTAAAGTTCAGAGCTTTTTTGCGCTCGAGGATCCATCTCTCGGAAGCGGCATTTTTGTTTGCGTTCTTGGTGTTCTTTCTTGTGTCCTGGATATCATTTCTTCTCATGGAATCTTCCTCCTTAATATCATTTACAGCGTTTCGTGCAAGTGAGTCATCTGCTCTGCTCGAATTGCTTTGTTGTTTTTGTTCTTGTTATCTGTTGATGATAGGATATCAGAACACTGCGCTTTGGAATTGCATAATATTACGATTACTAGTAAAATATTGTGCATATATTGAAAACTTTCCAGAAGAAAACAGAAGGAAAACAGTTATCATGCCAACACATTACATAACCCCATCGCTTCTCAATAGATATGCCTTCGTGAACAGAGAGAGGCAGTTCGTTCATACTTCATACGAAGATGAACTTGCTCCGTATTATTATCTGGTAAACGGAGACAAAGAGAAGGTGCTCGAATGCGCGGAACGTTTTTTTGGCGGTGGAACTGGGAAAGTATCGGAAGATCCGCTCAGAAACGTCAAATATCTTTCCGTCTCGATTGCAACGCTTGCCTGCAGATTCTGTATCGAGGCGGGACTTGATCCGACGGTTGCGTATAATGCAAGCGATATGTATATTCAGAGAGTGGATGTCTGCGAATCAATAGACAAGGTCGGCGCAGTAGTTAAGGACATGATGCTCTTTTACTGCGAGCAGATGATCGAGCAGAACCGCTCCGCCGTTGTGATGCGTCCGGTTACGAAGACATTGAACTATATAGATGCGCATCTTCATGAGAAGATCACTCTGCAGGAGGCGGCGGAGGAGGCAGGGGTCACCCGGACTTATCTGTCTTCAATATTTTCAAAAGAGACAGGAATGAAGTTCAATGATTACATCCTGGATAGAAAAATAGAGGCGGCGAAAAACATGCTGCGCTTTACAGACATGACTGTTTCAGAGATTGCTGCGTACCTTGCTTTCTCTAATCACAGCCATTTTGACCGGGTGTTCAGGAAAATAACGGGCGAAACACCCGTGAGTTTTCGCAGTAAAAATATTTCCATGCATAACAGTTAAAAAGGAGGCGGAATCGGCGATGTACCCACCGATCCATCAAAATAAAAAG
This sequence comes from Lachnospiraceae bacterium, assembly GCA_017449745.1. Lineage (GTDB taxonomy): Bacteria > Bacillota > Clostridia > Lachnospirales > Lachnospiraceae > CAG-791. Next base: position 5,631 of record JAFTFD010000333.1, on the reverse strand, counting down.
CCGGTTCTTACTTTTGACCGGCTGGATATGCTGTGGGAGCGCTACCCGCAGTACCGCGAGATGACAGTATCCACAGATCTGGAAACGCTTTTAGAAGAACACGAGCATTACCGGGAAGGCTTTGAGGAAGTCAGGGAAGAATACGTGGGCAACCACTACGATAAATTTTTGATCCAGCTCTCGTGGGCGGATCTTCCGTACAGATATGCCACTAAGGAGTTGATTAAGGACTTTTCCATTTCTGATAATCCATATGTAAGCTCGTTCATGGAACAGTTTACGGGGATTGATACGGACACTAAAGCCTGTTTTCTCTTTCCGGAGAGTTTTATATCGCAGTTTTTCGTTATCTCCGAAGTCTGCAAAAAGGCGGAGACTTTTCATCCTGTCAGGAACCTGTTTCCGGATGAGGACAGGACCCATTATCTCGCGGTCTTTGATAAGCAAAACATGGATGACGTGCTGCTGATGTACCATCTGTTGTATTCGAGCAGTTCGGAGGAATTGTTTGGCGGTTATTCTTTATATGATTATGCGCTTCCGTGGTACCAGAACCATCTGTGGGTGAATGAGACGGTCCTCAGGTCTCCTTTCCTGCCTGACAGGCTCGCGAAATTTCAGGGCAGCCTGCCGTTTTATCACAATCCGGTGAAAACCGTATATGTCAGGAGAAACATCGACCACATCCTAGAATGCGGGTATTTTTCCTCGGAGCTGGAGTTTTTCCTGAGCCTGACGCGGGTCATCATGCCGCTGTTTCAATGGTGGTATACAGACCTTGCTTTATATGAGGAAAAGGACGGATATCGCACCGACTGGCGCCTTGAGAGAACGAAGATCCGGACCCGGCTGACAGCGGAAGGCGTGATCAAACCCAAGTGGAAGCATGAGCTTTCCCTCTTTGACGCCGTGCGCAGCCTGTATCCTGACACCTTGTATCAGTATCGTCCTTCCTGGCTCGGGAGGCAGAGCCTGGACCTTTACATTCCATCGCTCAAGACGGCAATCGAGTACCAGGGAATCCAGCATTACCACCCGGTCGAATTCTTTGGCGGAGAGGATGCGCTTGCACAAAGAAAAGAGCTGGATCTTTTGAAGAAACAGCTCTGTGATGAAAACGATATACGGCTCATCGAATGGCCATACAGCCTCGAGCCGACAAAAAAGAATATTGAAGCAGTTTTTCTCACTTGAGTGAGACAGAGGGGTCTGTCACCTTTGTCTCATTTCAGCGTGAAGGCAGCCTGATTCTGCGTCTCAGAGTCCTCGCCGATCCAGACGGTAAAGGTACCGGGTTCGACGATACGTTTATTGTCCTTGCCAGTGTAGGAGAGCATGGCAGGGGTGATATTGAATTTTACGGTTTTCTTTTCACCGGGTGCGAGGCTGATTCGCTGGAAGCCCTTTAGTTCTTTGACAGGTCTTGCGAGAGACGCGGTATCATCCCGGATATATAACTGGACGGTCAAAACGCCCGCACGGTCAGAAGTATTGAGGACTTCAGCGCAGGCCTGCAGGAGGTCTTCCCGGCAGTTTTCTACCTCATTTGCAGACAGCTGCACCTGGGAAATGCTGAAACGGCTGTAGGAGAGTCCATAGCCGAACGGGAAGAGCGGCCTGTTGGGGGTGTCCAGGTATGCTGAGCAGTAGTTCGGATCGTCTTTGACAGGGTCCTTGGGACGTCCCGTGCTCAGCTGGTTATAAAATACAGGGATCTGTCCGACGCTGACGGGAATACTCATAGGAAGCCTGCCGGAGAAGTTTTCCTTACCGGTGAGTACATCCATGATGCCATGTCCGCCCTCTGTGCCGGGGAGCCACGCCATTACGACGCTCTTGCTGAAACGGCATACTTCCCGCAGATCCAGCGGCCTGCCGCTGAACACTACAGTGACTATATTCTGGTTTACTTCATAGATGGAGCGCAGCAGATCCAGCTGGTTTTCCGGGAGCGTAATGTTGGCGCGGCTGGCACCTTCTCCACTGACGCTGCGGTGTTCTCCGAGGAAAAGCACAACAGTATCGGCCTCCCATGCAGCCTGGATCGCATCTGCTTTTTTGGCGAGCTCGCTTTCATCGGGGGCAGCATCAGGGAACGTGCCGCAGCGAAGCTGCAGAATAGAACTTTCCCTGCTTTTTGCCAGAAGATCCGCTCTGGTTTCCAGGCGGCACCCGCGGGAGTAAGTAAGCTTGTATCCTTCCTGTTCCAGTTCTTCGGCAGCCGCCTGTACGGTGACGGTATCTTCATTTCTGCCATTAGGCGCCCAGGCACTGTACAATTCCTCACAGTTCACATAAGGACCGATCAATGCAATACTGCGGTCTTTTTTCAAAGGAAGTAATGCATCCGATGCATTATTGCTGCTGTTTTTCTGGGACAGCAGGGTATCGTTAGAAACAGCAGCGCTGTTTTTGCTGTTTTTCAGCAGTACAAGGGTCTCGCTGACGGCTTTGCGCGCTGCACTGCGATGTTCCGCGCAGAGGATCAGCTCCTTTGCCGTTTCTTTATTCGCATCTTTATAAGGATTCTCAAACAGTCCCAGTTTATTTTTGAGCGTCAGCACACGCAGGACAGAGCGGTCGAGGTCGGCTTCCGATATTTTTCCTTCCCGGACCAACTCCGGCAGATAGCGATGATATGCCATGGAGCACATGTCGATGTCTACGCCTGCGAGGAAAGCCGTCAGAGCTGCTTCTTTCAGATCGGCGCAGATGCCGTGTTTGACCATCTCGGCGATGGCAGCCCAGTCGGTGATGATCACCCCTTTGAATCCCCATTCTCCGCGCAGAATATCCTTGAGCAGCCAGGGATTGGCAGCAGAGGGGAGTCCGTTCAGGGTCTGGAAAGAGCTCATCACCATATCAGCGCCCGCTTCAACGGCAGCGCGGTAAGCCGGCAGATAGTACTCCCGGAGGGTGTGCTCAGAGAGCTCGCTGTTCTGGTAGTCGCGGCCGCCTTCGGGGGCGCCGTAAGCGGCGTAATGTTTGATACAGGAGCTGACACGGCCATCTCCCTGCAGGCCGCGTACCATTGCCTGTCCCAGCACACTGTTAAGATACGGATCCTCTCCGGTGGATTCCATCACGCGTCCCCATCGGGGATCGCGGACAAGATCCAGCATAGGAGAGAAGGCAACGTGGATTCCCTCCGAGGAGGACTCGGCAGCCGAGACCTGCATCATGGTTTCCGCTCCGTCCGGGTCAAAAGAAGCACCCATGGCGAGAGGAATCGGAAAAACTGTGCGATAGCCATGGATGACATCCATCATGAACATCATGGGGATATGGTGCGGATGATCGGCGATGCATTTTTCCTGTACGGCGTGCATCTCATCCGGACCGTAGACATAGAGAGTACTGCCCATCATGGCGAGCTCCAGGTCTGTCAGATCGTTCTCCACTTCCGTGCCTGCGATCTGCGCGTCTTTTACATAGAAAGGTCCGGGGACCTGGGAGAGCTGGAATGCTTTTTCCTCCAGCGAGAGGCTGTTCAGGAGCTTTTGCAGTTCATGTTCTGTCATGATTTTCCTCCATATTATATTCTGTAGGTTTCTGCCAGTTTATATTGTGTGAAATTTCACGATTTCACACACTGATTCATTCTCGAGGTTCCATTTTATTATACGAAATTCCTGACACAGCTACAGATAGGAACCATACATAAGGGGAAATATTTTGCTATTTTTCGATATCCCAGAAAGGTATTTGAATATATCGGCTATTTGAATTCGAGCGCATCAACATGATCCGTTCCCTGAACGGCTTGATCCCTGCAATGCTCTGGCTCCTCGTTATCGCGAGCCTCAGCCTTTACAAGCTCGATAAGCTGGCACCGCAGATCCGCGAACAGATCGAGGCCAGAAAGACGGCGGAAGCGTCCCCTTGACTCATTTGGCGGAGAAGAACGCAACTGCGATCGCTCCGGGGCCAGCGTATGTGCCGATCGTAGCACCGACATACGCGGTCTGAAGCGCGGATTCATGTCCCGCGTAGATCTCGGCAGAGTCCTTCACGTATTTTTGGAGAATACTGTCATCAAATCCGGAATAGGCCAGGCACAGCGGGCGGGAGAAGTCGATGCCGCCCAGCTCGGAGATGAACTGCGTCAGCATGTTGCCGGATTTTTTAGAGCCGCGAGCTTTTCCAAGGATCTTGACGACGCCGTCCTCGATCGTAAGAACAGGTTTTAAAGAGAGGACGTTGCCGATCGCTGCCGCTGCGGCGGAGATGCGGCCGCCGAGCTTTAAATATTCGAGCGTGTCAAAAACAGCGATGACATGCGCTTCTTTTAATTCCTCTGAGATCTTTGAGACGATTTCCTCAAAACCAAGTCCCTGATCCCGCATCTGAACAGCGCGCTGCACGATGATAAATTCGGAGATGCAGAACTGTTTTGTGTCAATGACTGCGACATCATTTTTATAGTTTTCGCTTGCGATGCAGGCACTCTGGTAGGAGCCGGAAACACCGGAAGAGAGGCAGAAGCAGATGACTTTATCGCCGGCATCGACTGCCTTTTTAAACACTTCTTCATAGGTGAAGGGAGTGATCTGGCTCGTCTTCGGGATCTCATCTGTTTCGACCAGCTTTTCATAGAACTGATAAGGAGTCAGCGTGACGCCGTCCAGATATTCTTCTTCATGGAAGCGGACGATCAGCGGCATGACAGTGATGCCCCATTCCCTGGCTCTTCTCTGCGAAATATCACTTGCTGAATCTGTTATGATCTGAATACCCATGAATTCTATCTCTCCTTGTCATAGTATTGATCCAGGATCTTTTGTTTACGTATATTCTTGTTTTCACTGGAATCTTTTCTGCGTCCCATAATCCATCGGATCCGGCAGATAGTCAATACCACAAATCCCCCCGGATGTTACAATGGACAGAAGAGCAGTCATGTTTTCGGGATGACGGAGAAGCCTTTATACAAATAAAAAACGCAAACAAAAACACAAATTAAACGCAAATAAAATCCGGGCATTGCAGCCCGGATGGTGTATGAGTATTTAGAAATAATGAAAATGAGTATTATTTTGAATCGTTCGCGCAGAGGACGAGGTCGCGATCTTAGCCCTCTGAATATGAAGAGTCTCAATTATTTAAGATAGTAAGTAACCGTGACCTCCGCATTGATCTCGGATTCTCCTGGCATAACGCTGGCAGCCATGGAACCAAGAGCAGCCTCCTCCTTGGCGGTGGCGGTGTCCATGGTGACATTGGAGCGGGAGTATCTCGCGCTCATGTCCTGATATCCTTCCACGATAGCCTGCACGTCGCCGAGCTCTTTGCCGGCAGCTTTTGCCAGTACGTCAGCTTTCTCCTTGGCTGCATCGACGGCGGAGGCAAGTGCTTCCGCATAAGCCTTGTCATAGTCAGAGCAGCTGTAAGAGATCCCGTTCATCTCATTGACGCCGGCAGCGATGGACTCGGAGATCACGGATCCTGCCAGGTCTATCTCCAGGTCCTTGATGGTAAGCGAAGTCGTCACTGTATAGCCTCGCACCTTATCTGTCTCGTAGTTATATTCCTGCCAGATGTTGTATCCGGTCGTTCGGATCGATTTCTCATAGACGCCAAGAGCCTTGATCGCCTCGATCACCTTGTCGACAGTCTCTGTGTTTTTCTGCT
>JAFTFD010000332.1 GCA_017449745.1 Lachnospiraceae bacterium | reverse complement strand
GAACGCTGAAAAGGCACCGGCCGTCCAGGATCCGTATGCTCTCGAGCAGCGCGCGTCCGAGGATCTGCTGCTGCGTATAGGTCTTTTCATAAAACACTTCGCGGATGATCGCCGGATAATCAAATCCGTAATCGATCAGCTTTCCGGCGATCTCCATGGTCTTCCTGGACGTATTGGAATACATAAAGACGCCGGTATCCGTCACCATGCCGATATACAGATCCTGCGCGATCTGTGCATCCGGCATGCCGTTCACGGCCGGAACCGATCCGCATGGTGCCGGTTCCGCATATCCAGTAAATTCTGCATTGCCTGTGATCACATCGTAGACCAGCTCGCACGCGCTGCTCGCCTCCGGAACGATATAATTGAGATCTCCGCAGCCGCAAACGTTGCTCACATGATGGTCAATGTTGACCTTGAGGCCCGCGTTTCTGAAATAAGGGCCTGCATCACCGAGCCTGGACACTTCGCAGTCAAGGCAGAAAAAAGCATCATAGTGCTCGACATCTGTCTCATAATCCTCCCGGATCATTTCCGTACCGAACATATTTTTATGAAGAGCAGCAGCGAAATCTCCGAGAAAAACATCTACTCTTGCCTCCGGAAGGCACTTTTTCAAAAAAAGGGCCATACCAAGACAGGAACCTACACAGTCCCCATCCGGACGGATATGCCCGCTCACTCCGATCGTTCTGCAGTTTCCCAGATAATTTAAAATATTCAAATACGATCACTCCAAATTCATAACTGTTCCCGCCAATCGGATCAGATATATCTCCGTTCCTTACGTGAACAGTTCTCAAATCTCTACTCTGTTTCCCAGGATGGATCCTGCTCTTCTTCCTCCAGCTCGTACGCCGAAAGATCGTTGATATCCACTCCCTGAGCGCGTCTTTCCTCATCCGCCTTTTTATCCGCGGCAAGGATCTCATCGATCCTGTGTCCCATGTCGACGCCATAGGCGATCGACTCATCCAGGAAGAACTTAAGCTCCGGCGTATTCCTGAGATTCACGGTCCTTGCCAGCTCGCTGCGGATAAAGCCGGAAGCGCTTTTGAGCCCGACCATTGTCTCTTTCTTTTCTTCCTCATCCCCCATCACGGAGACCCAGACCTTGCAGGTCTTTAAGTCCGGTGCCACTTCCACGTCCATGATACTGGTCATGGGAGAAACTCTCGGATCTTTGATCTCGCGGATGATCTGTGTGAGCGTACGCATCACCTCGTCATTGATCCGCCTGTTTTTAATACTGTTCTTTCTCATTTTACTGTCTTCCTCCTGCGGCCTTTTTGATCTGCCGCAGCTATAACTCATACACGTTTAATGCGCCCTCTGCAGCGAATGGCTCGGGCCGCCTGAATAGTTATGATTATATACAATATGAGTCAGGGAGCGCCCCTGACTCATATTATCTTTTATCAGTTTTTCTTGACCTGCTCTCTGGGAACCTCGACCATGATGTATCCCTCGGCGATATCGCCGACGTTCATCGCATCGAAGTCCTTGAAAACAAGTCCGCATTCGAAGCCGCTTCTGACTTCCTTGACGTCGTCCTTGAAGCGCTTGAGGGAAGCGAGCTCGCCCTCGTAGATCTGCTCCTCGCCGCGGCGGATCCTGATCATGCAGCCTCTCTGCATGATGCCGTCGAGCACCATGGATCCGGCGATGTTGCCGATCCTGCCGGACTTGAAGATCTGGCGGACCTCTGCGTGGCCGATGATCTTCTCCTCATAGACGGGAGCGAGCATTCCGTTAAGGGCTGCCTCGACTGCGTCGATCGCCTCGTAAATGACCTTGTAGAGGTGGATCGAGACACCGTTGTGCTCAGCCGTGGATTTTGCCATGGCATCGGGTGCGACATTGAATCCGATGATCGCCGCGTTCGACGCGGATGCAAGGGAGACATCGCTCTCCGTGATCGCACCCGCAGCGCTGTGGATGATCTTGACCATGACTTCTTCATTGGAGAGTTTCAACAGGCTCGTGCAAAGCGCCTCGACAGAACCCTGTACGTCTGCTTTGACGATCAGGTCAAGCTGCTTGATCTTGCCTTCACGCATCTGGTCGAACAGATCTTCCGCATTCATACTCATGCGGTTTTCTTCGAGCAGCTCTTCCTTGTGCTGGATCCTGTAGGTCTCCGCATAGCTCTTGGCTGTCTTATCGTCGTCATGCGCCAGGATAACTTCACCTGCACTCGGAACATCAGACAGTCCCAGTACCATGACAGGCACGGAAGGACCGGCCTCTTTGACTCTCTCTCCGCGGTCGTTGATCAGCGCACGGACCTTGCCGCTTGCCGCGCCGGCGGAAATAAAATCACCGACATGCAGTGTGCCCTTCTGGACCAGAACGTTCGCGACAGGGCCGCGGCCTTTATCCAGCTTGGCCTCCAGAACAAGGCCTCTTGCCTTTCTGTTCGGATTGGCTTTGAGCTCCATGACATCTGCTGTCAGCAGGATCGTCTCAAGGAGCGTGTCGATACCTTCACCGGTCTTTGCGGAAACAGGAACGAACTCTGTGGATCCGCCCCAATCGGAAGCGATCAGACCATACTGTGTCAGCTGTGTTCTGACAGTGTCAATATTAGCGTCCGGCTTATCGATCTTATTGATCGCTACGATCACTTCCACACCGGCTGCTTTTGCGTGATTGATCGCCTCTACTGTCTGAGGCATGACACCGTCGTCCGCCGCTACGACCAGCACCGCGATATCCGTGGAGTTGGCGCCGCGCATTCTCATGGCCGTGAAAGCTTCATGTCCGGGCGTATCCAGGAACGTGATCATTCTTCCGTCCAGATTGACGGTGTAAGCGCCGATCGCCTGCGTGATACCGCCGGCCTCTTTGCCGGTCACGTTCGTCTTGCGGATATAGTCAAGAAGGGATGTTTTACCGTGGTCAACATGGCCCATGACGCAGACGACAGGGGCTCTTGTGACCATATCCTCTTCTTTTTCATCTTCTTCCTTGAGCAGCTCCTCGATGACGTCGACCTTCTCTTCCTTCTCGCAGAGGATCTCATAATCAGCAGCGATATTTTCTGCCTCTTCATAAGAGACCTCGCTGTTGACAGTCATGATCTTGCCGGCCAGGAAGAGCTTCTTGATGATCTCAGCGGGCTGCATATGCATCTTCTCCGCGAGATCCCTGATCGTCAGCTTCTCAGGGATGCTGATGACCTTGATCTGCTCTTCAGGTTCTTTCTTTTCAACGACAGGCTTGATGAATCTGCCTGCGCGGTTCGGATTCTTTCTCTCTCTCTGCTCCTCCCCGACGAAAGCGGCATCCTTTTTGTTCCGCTTATCCTTGGGGTTGTTCATGCGGCGTTTTGCGTCTGCATTCCTGGACGCTTCCTCACCGCCAAAGCCGGCCTTTCCGGGCTGTACTTTTCTGCCGCCCCTTGCAGGAGCTCCGCCTGCGGCACTATCCTTGCTGAATCTGCCGCCGCTTCTGTCACCCTGGGCACCAAAGCCGCTCCTTACGCCGCTTCTCTCACCCTGAGCTCTTCCGCTCCTGTCAGCGCCTCTGGCACCGCCCTGACCTTCGCGCGCAGGTCTTGAGCCTGCACCGGCTCCGGTTCTGTCTCCCTGTGCTCTGCCGCTTCTGTCGGCGCTGCCCTGAGCTCTTCCGCCTCTGTCAGCGCTGCTCCTGGCACCGCCCTGGCTCTCACGATTATCTCGGCTGCCTTCTCTTGCAGGGCGTCTGGCTCCCGCTTCACCCGCCCTGGGAGCTCTCTCCGTTTTCTGTTCTGCAGGCTTCTTCTCAGCCTCATCGGATTTCTTATCAGAAGGCTCTGCCTTTGCAGGCGCCTCCTTAACAGGCTCTGCTGCAGCTTCTGCGGCAGCCTTAGTCTCAGTCTCTGCGGCAGGTGCTGTTTCCACTGCAGGTGCCTTTGCCTCTGCAGCTGTCTCCGTCCTGGCCTGTTCCTGTACAGTTTCATTAGCGACAGGTGCTGCCGTTACTTCACCAGCCGGCGCTGCACTGACAGTCTGTGCCTGGACCTCAAGTTCAGGTGCTGCAGCTGCCGGCTGTGTCTCAGCGGGCTTCTCAGCTTCCGGTCTCACAGGACGTACGGGCTGCGGCGCGGGCTTATGGTAGTCTACCTGCATCTGCGTCGGCACTACCTTCGGCTTGATCGGATGGTACGCTGCCTGGGCCTCTGTTCTGCCGCCCTTGGCTGCTGCTCCCTGCTGGGCCTGCGCAGGCCGTCTGGTTCCTGCAGGTTTTGTTCCCTGGCTGCCTCTTCCCGCAGTGCCGGAAGGGCTGCTGTAACCGCTGGCATAATTATTGGCAGGCTTCGCGCCGGAACCGCCATTATTAGTGACGATAATGATCTTCTTTTTCTTGACGGGCGCCGCCTGTGTAGGAGCCGCTCCGGAAGCGATCACCTTCTTGACTGTTTTAACAGCTACGGGCTTGTCCTTTTTAGGCTGCGAGGAGGCTTTCGAACCAAAGCGTTCCGCCACAAGAGCCTCCCCGGCCTCATCGACGCTGCTGCCGGCGGTCTTGACATCGTAGCCCTTTTCGGTCAGAAAATCGATCAGTTCCTTTCTGTCAACACTGTACTTTTGTTCGAGTTCACTGATTTTAGTTTTTGCCATTGTTACCTCGCATTTCCGAATCTATCAATTTGATCAAACCAGACGCAAATCCTTCGTCTGTGATTGCGACGCAGGAGCGTGTTTCCTTGCCCATTGCGCTTCCCAGCGCCTCTTTTGTCCCGAATGTTCTGTACGGGACGTTTCTGAACTCACATTTGTCTGTTATTGTCTTGACTGTATTTTTCTTAGCATCTTCCGCGATGATGACCAGTGCCGCTTTGCCTGCCCTTACGGTCTCCTCTGTCAGGAATCCGCCGCTTTGGGTCTTGCCGGCTCTGGTCGCCAGTCCCAGAAGTGAATATATCCTGTCCATTTACCTTATACCGATCTTTATACACTGAACCGCTGTTATACAGCCTTCCTTAAGCCTGCGGCTCTCCCCTCTCTGAACACGCAGCTACAGAAGCCGCCAGCGCTTCATAAAGCTCCCCGGGGATCTCGCAGGAAAGAGCTCTTGTCAGAGCCTTTCTCTTAAAGGCTTTTTCGAGACACGCAGGATCCGGGCAGATATAGGCGCCCCGGCCGTTTCCTCTTCCGTTGGCATCCACTCTGACCTCTCCCTCCGGTGTCCGGATCACACGGATCAGCTGTTTCTTTTCCTTTTTCTCACCGCAGCCTATGCAGCTGCGCATGGGGATCGATTTCATGGTGCTTCCTCTTCCTCGACCTCGATATACTCTACGCCGTCTTCCAGGATCGGATTGCCGTTTTCATCGACCGGGATCGGATTGCCGTTCTCATCGACGTATTCGTACTGCTCCTCGTACTCCTCGTATTCTTCCTCATCGGTGTCGAGATAATCTTCATAACGGAATCCGGGAGTATCTTTTGCCTGTGTCTCGTTCTTGATATCGATCTTGTAGCCTGTCAGTCTTGCTG
>JAFTFD010000331.1 GCA_017449745.1 Lachnospiraceae bacterium | reverse complement strand
TCTTGATATCGATCTTGTAGCCTGTCAGTCTTGCTGCAAGGCGTGCGTTCTGGCCCTCTTTGCCGATCGCGAGGGAGAGCTGGTAATCCGGAACGACGACCTTGGCTGTCATCTCCTCGGGATCGCAGAAAACAGCGACGATCTTCGCAGGGGAGAGGGCATTCTGGATCAGGTTTCCGGGGTTCTCATCCCAGCATACGATATCGATCTTTTCGCCGCCGAGCTCATCAACGATATTGTTGACGCGGCTGCCGTTAATACCGACGCAGGACCCTACCGGATCGACATTGGGGTTATTGCTCCATACAGCGATCTTCGTGCGGCTGCCTGCCTCTCTGGCGATGCTGCGGATCTCGACTGTGCCGTCCTTGATCTCAGCCACTTCCTCCTCAAAGAGTCTCTTGACCAGATCCGGATGTGTACGGGAGAGCAGGATCCTTGTGGCACCCTTCTGCGTCTTGCGAACGTCCAGGATGTATACCTTAACTCTCTTGTTCGGAGCCAGCTTCTCGCCGGGCACCTGTTCTTTCTCGTTCAGGATACCGTCGGTACGGCCCAGATTGATCGACCAGCTGCGTCCGATCTGGCGCTGGACGACGCCTGTCACGATCTGTTTCTGCTTATCAACATAGAAATTATAGACGGAGTTGCGTTCTTCTTCGCGGATCTTCTGCAGGATCACGTTCTTGGCGATCTGAGTCGCGATACGGCCAAAGGACTGGCTGTTGATCTCCACCTGCACGGTATCTCCGATCTCACCCTGAATATGCTGCGCTCTGGCGTCCTCGAGAGCGATCTCGATCTGGTCATCCATCACGTCGTCTTTCGTAGGAACGATCTCTTTTTCCGCCGTTACCTTATATTCAAAAGTATCGCGGTCAACGAGGACCTTCATATTTTCGGTACGGCCGAAATTGTTCCTGCATGCTGTGACCAGTGCCGCCTCAATCGCATCAAAGAGAGTATCCTGACTGATATTCTTTTCTCTCTCCAGTGCTTCCATTGCAGCTTTCAGTTCTGTGTTCATTTTTTCCTTTCCTCCTCTGTCAAAGTGCATCAGCACTAAGGCAATTACGTTGTAAAAACATTTACCAGGTCATACTGTCCGGTTCAGAAATCGATCGTCAGACGGATATTTGCGATATTCTTCCTCTCAAGAACCTGTACCGCGTCATCTGCGTCTCCTGTCTTAACAGTAACGGTCTTGTCGTCAAATTCTTTAAGGATCCCCTGAAAAGCTTTCTCTCCGGTGGATTCATCAGGTTTAAAAAGAGTCCCCTCCACTTCTTCGCCGATGCTGGCTGCAAAATGCCTGTCCTTGGTCAGGGACCTGCCAAGTCCCGGACTGGAGACCTCCAGGATATAGGCATCCGGAATTGGATCCTCGCGGTCCAGGACCTCTGAAAGCGCGCGGCTGACTTCTTCACAGTCATTGATCGTCACGCCTCCATCCTTGTCGATATAACAGCGAAGGATGTAGTCTGAACCTTCTTTCACATATTCTACATCGTAGATCCCGACGCCATGCTGTTCAGCGATCGGTATGAGCATCTCTTCCACGCGTTCCGCGTATCTTAAAGTCTTAGCCATATTCATTTCCCACGAAAAAGAGTGGACCGGCAGGTCCACTCTTCAACATCATTTCCTATTAACCTTATAAACTATATCACAAGGTTTCCCGGAAAGCAAGTATTTCTTTAATTCCCAAAGCGGTTTTTAGCCTCATCCCGAAGCTTTTCCGCAAACTGAAGCGCCTTTTCCGCAGCCTCATCCGCGTACTGCATCGCCTTTTTGACAGCTTCATCAGCAAACTGCGCGGCTTTTTCTACGGAATCTGCCGCACTCTCTTCCGCCTTCTTGACAGCTTCTTCCGCTGCATGTGCCGCTTTATCAACAGCTTCGTCCGCGCTCTTTGTAAGATCCTTCTCAAGAGCCTGCGCTCTCTCAAAATGATCGCCGGCCGCCTGATAGCTGGGCTCCTCTGCCTTAACCGTCGCATCAACGACTTCTGCTGCAGGTTCTACAGTTTCTGCAGATTCTGAAGCAGGTTCTGTCTTGCCTGCGTCAGTGTCAGCTTTGATTTGTTCCGCTGCAGGTGCTGAAGGAGCCGCGTCAGCATCAGCTATGATTTGCTCTGCTGCAGGCACTGAAGGAGCTGCATCTGCGATGTCAGCCCCAGCTTCGTTCTGTTCTGTCACAGGCGCGGTTACAGTTTTAACCGTGACATAGTCTGCATCCATGACATCGTTGTCCTCTTCTGCAAAAATATCTTCATCCGCTTCCTCTTCTGCGGCATCCGTAAGCTTTGCACCGCACTGATTGCAGTAGACCGCTTCCAGCGGATTAAGATGGTGACAGGAAGGACACTCTCTTGTTCCCTTCAGTGCGCAGATCTTATCCTTTAAGACCCGGATCTTGCCATCAGCCGCCTGGATTCTGGCGATCAGTTCCCGGCCATCAGCGTTCTCATCCGCGGATGCTATCTCATAATACTTTTTACCAAGTTCCTCATAAACAGCTTTTTTCTGTCTCTCTTGTTCCTGGATCAACGTCTCAAACTTGGCAATCTCAGCGAACCCCTGAGTTTTGTTCGAGATACCCGCTCCGGCTTCGCTGATCGCCTTGCCAGCATTGTTCAGTGCCCTGCTGAAATCTTCAAAAAAGCCCATTTTTCTCCTCCTGATCCTCTGACTGCCGCATCATGCCTTCAGGTGCGGCGTTGGAATTTTCATAGTTCAAGTATATCTTATTTTTCCAGTATTCCAAGTGAACATTCCGTGAAAACCTTAAAAAATATCTAAATCAATTCAAATGAGCTTATAAAAACAAAAAAGAACCGAAGTCAGTTCCCGTGCGAGGAGCGAAACAAAAGCAAGTGCTGCACTCCTATCTTGTTTTGGTTACATGCTTGATTACATCACAAAAACAAAAGCTTGAAAACATTGAGTTTCCAAGCTTTTTCGTGACTCGTACGGGAATCGAACCCATGTTTCCGCCGTGAGAGGGCGGCGTCTTAGCCTCTTGACCAACGAGCCATCATCTTTATTGAAGCGCCTCTTGCTTGGCGCAAGATGTATATTACTATATCGTTTCTAAGAATGCAAGCACTTTTTTTGAAAAATAATGTTCCTATTCGCAGCTATGAAAAGAAGTGAATTGATTCGTCATGTTTACATGTAAGAATCAATGCATTTCTTTTCATATTTCCTGCGAAGCAGGAACTTCGTTATTCCCCTTCTCTTGTAGGAAACTCCCTTAGCCTCGCCAGCGCAGACACATCCGTCCCAATGATCGCATTGGCCTTTCTCCTGTAGATCTCATAATCCGGTGTCTGGATGCTGCGGTAATATTCATAAGCGGGTTTGTGGCTGCCATCAAGCCGGTCAAGCCCCT
>JAFTFD010000330.1 GCA_017449745.1 Lachnospiraceae bacterium | reverse complement strand
TCCCCGGAAAGTCTGGCCCAGGCATTTGAGAACAGCCTCTCCGTCATCCGATATTACGAATTCCGTGGTCTTCTCCGCCTGGCTCAAAAACGCCTCCGTAAAATAAGCGTCCTTCATTTCCTCCAGGTCCTCTTCCGTGCTGATATAGCGGCCGGGACAACCCTCCGCCTGCCACCAGAGGTCCTCCCCGAAATCGATCTCCTCCCCAGCATGGCCCTTCTTGAAGTAATCCGGGATCAGGGGATACTCTTTTCCTCCGATGCGCACATAATAAGCCTCTTCCGCCGCAGGCCTGGCTCCAGGCTGTACCTCCGCGATGGCAACAGGTTCTGAGAATCGGTTCATGTAGCCCTTATCAGCCACCGATACCGTCGGTTCGGTCTTCGATTCAAAGCGGATCCGTTTTCCGTCCCTCAAGCGGCATTCATACAGAAAACTGCGGCCGAAGCTGCGCTTAGGAGGTTCGTCATAGCGCGCAGCCTCCGGACTGACGGCCTCAAAGAACAGAAACTCTCCCGCCGGCACCGTGATCTCATCCAGGTCGTTTCCGGCCTCATCTATTTCCACCGCAGCAAGATCTTCCAACAGGCGGCACGCCATACCGTATGAATCGATCTGAAGGCACCTGTCCTTTAACAAAAAGCGCATGTACCTGTCCTTCGGGTCGCTCGGAAACGCATAATGCCCGTGCGGAACAAAGGATGCGATGTCATAGCTGGTCTCGCCAAAAGAGCGCTTCACTTCCGCCATATGTACACAGTACGGGTTGTACGGAAGAGCCAGGCAGATCTCCCTCATAAAGCTGTCAAAATACTGCGCAGTGTTATAAGCAAACCGCCCGAATCCTCCGTCGGGTCGTTTGAAATTATAGAAAAATCCTTCCTGGTATCCGATCCGGCCGCGAAACAGATAATAATCCCCCTGCGAACGGATCATATAGAAATCAGACTTTTCATCTGCGTATTCAATCTGGAGCTCGCTCTCCTGTTTCTGATCCTGGGTGTATCGGATCACGGTCACATCGTCCTTTTTCGTGAGCAGGATACGCAGATCTCCGTGGGGCAGTTCGTAAACCTTCTCCCTGTCGATCATGGCAATATAGGCGTCCGGTACAGCCTGAAGGCTTTTTACCTTTTCACCCTGCAGTTCATCATAGGAAAAAGAGACCGTAACGGCATTGGAGGAATAGTCTTTGATCTCTCTGCGCTTTTCCTGTGATACAGCGTCCGAGTTAAAATAAAATCTGACACCGAGGGCATCTGCTGTCCAGGCATAATCCTGTTCCTCAGTCTTTGCCAGATCCTCGATCTGATATTTCGCTGACAGGGCATCTCTTAGTATCCCGGAGTATTTATTCTCCCCTTCCCCTGCACTTCCCAGCAGATCCGCGAGCGCGATCTCCTCGCCAGTCTTTGTATCGCACGTCGTTCCCTCAAAATGGTATTCAATCTCTGACGTGTTCTTGGCGCCGGTCTTTTCAAACTCTAATCCTAAAAAGCTGAAGGCTGCCTCGTCCGCGCGGGTCAATGTCGTGATATACCCGAATGTCCTGCTGTTCTTTCCGTCCTTTATGTCGGCCTTGGAGAGCTTTCCGGCCACAAACTGATTCGCACGGCTCTTTGCAGATTCCTCCGCACGTCTGTTGTATTCCGCAACTTTATCCCGAAATGTATCGGGCGCTTCCCCCTCCACTATAAGTTCTGTGTACCGGCCATAGGCGCTATGTTTTGTGTCCGCCGGATCGACAGCGGAATAATCTCTCAGGAGCGTCCGGACAGCATAAGGCTCCTTATCATAGCCCTCGTAAGATGTACCCAGCTGAATCTGTGTTTTCATTTCGTCCCCCGTCTTAGCAGAGCTGCTATCCTCTGCAGACACCTTCGACTGTGTAGAACTGCCACCGTCTTCTGCTGGCCCTTGCGCCTGTGTAGAACTGCCGCTGTCCCCTACGGTTGACTGCGTCTGAGCAGTACCGCTGCCTTCCGTGGGCGTCTGTGTCCGGCATCCGCATAAAGTGATTACTACGGCAAGGCAGAAAGCCAATGGTATAACTTTTCTTTGAAGTACTATAGGAAATCTCTTCATACGAACCGCTCCTTTCACAGATTCTTTGTTTCTTTACGGAAAACTTGCTTTTCAGATTCCGCATTTCCTCTATGGAAAACTTTGTTTTACAGATTCCACGTTTCCTCTACGGAAAACTTACGCCCTGACAGGTAAGAAAATATTCCCGTCAGTTCGGGAAACTCTACCCGGCAGCAGGTGAGGCACTGGCTCTTGATCCCGCGGCTCCTGAATTCGGCATTGACCTTCTGGTCCCCGTATTTTGGATCCCCAATGATTGGATGCCCTATCCAGGCAAAATGCGCGCGCAGCTGGTGCGTCTTCCCCGTGATCAACTCCGCTTCCAGGACCGTATACGGAACGCTGCCCTTTCCTTTTCTGACAGGTTCATAGACTGTTTTTGTATAAGCCGTGCCCGGCTTTTCACTCTCATAAAGAGTTACCGTATTGGCTTTCGAATCCTTGCTGAGATACCCCTCGATTATGCCGCCCTGGTCGACTCTTCCCGCAACAGCAAGATGATAATATTTACGCAGTTTTCTTTCTCTCAGCAGTTCTGCCGCCATCCTGCTTGCCGGGAGCGTCTTTGCACAGATAACGATACCGGCTGTATTCCTGTCCAATCGGTTGCAGATGGAAGGAGTATAATAAGAGAGCATTACGGCATTTATCTCTCCTTTTTCAAGAAGATAACCGACAAACCACTCATTCAAGGTCAGGTCCCCTGGATCCGATTTCTGCACCAGTATTCCCGCCGGCTTATTCGTCAGCAAAATGTGCTCATCTTCATAAATTATTTCGATCTGGTTTTTTAGTTTCCGGAAGGCATTTTCATATTCCGGAATGAGTTCATTCTCACGCTTGAGATTATCCGCCTTTTTGTCTGATGTTTTGCTACCCTCTGCCTTGGACATCTTGCCTGATAATTCATGGGTCGGTGCAGCTGCACTTGAAATCCCATCATTTTCCCCCGGCATTCCGGCCATACCGCGGAATTTCATAAATGTCTCATCCGAGAAGAATACTTCGATTCTGTCTCCGGCATTAATCTTTTCAGATCCGTCCGCTTTCTTTCCGTTCAGCGTAATATTCTTTTTGCGCAGCATCTTGTAGAGAAATGAAGTTCCTGCCTCCGGCAGTATTCTCTTCAGATACTTGTCCAGACGCTGTCCGGATTCTTCCTGTGTTATGGTCAGATTCTGCATGACTGTCTCCGTCAATTTGAAGTCTTTAGGCCTATTGTCTTCCTCTGCATCCAAGCCTCGCGTAACATCACCCTTGCGACTTGTTCTGTGTTGCCGTGCAACATATCCTTTGCGACTTGTTCTGTGGTACAGCGCAACATAACCATTGCGACTTGTTCTGTGTTGCCGCGCAACATATCCTTTGCGACTTGTTCAAAGTTGTCGCGTGGAAATTTTGCCTTTTTGAAGCAGTACCTCAGGCTTTTATGATTACATGTTTCCCTGTTGTGCGGCTTTGAGCCCTCTTTTCAAGCTGCGCAACAGGGATCCTTAAAGAGCTTCCGTTGACCGTGCGACAAGGAAGTCTCTTTTGTAGGCCTCACAACAGGAAACTTGCTTTTATTAGTTTCGGGATGCGATGGCTTTTTGGCCGAACGACACCTTGATCAATTATCAAACATGATGCACGTGACCCGCTTCAAAAGGGGCTGATGACATTACCACCGAACTGCTGAATATTGAAGCTATCGCCCGTGGATGTCTAGTTTTGAGCCAAAATGTGCACAACACAGCGAGGACATTTAGAACCCGGATGTCGTGCGGCTATCCGGAGGCCTGTCGGACCGCACGGGCGAGCAGACTAATTCCGACAATAATGTTGCGGCTGCATGATAAGTGAACTGGTTGAGGTCTGTCAGGGGGATTTATTAGCACTGATCGTAATGGATTCTCAAAGCATTTTCAATACGTCCATTTTAAGCATTGAAGTTTGAAAGGCCGTATTCAAGGAAACACTCCCGGAAATTTACCAGAAAACTCCGTCCCTTCATCTCACGATCTCATCCAGCTTAAGTCAGAAGCTTGATTCAGAAGCTTAAGTCAGAAGCTTGATTCAGAAGTAAAAACAGGGAAACACGATCGTGCTTCCCTGTTATTTTACCATATATTATGAATTATGTTTGGAACACCAAATCTTACTTGATGACCATCTCCGTCTTTCCGTCAAACAGATAGACGTTCTCGTAAGGGATGGAGAAAGTGATCCCTGTATCCACTTCAGGAGTGTCATGCGGGTCAACTTTCAGGATCGACTGGACGTCCGCCATCTTGATGTAGACGTTCGTTGTGTCACCGAGCATCTCTGTCAGCTCGACATCTGCCGGCAGTACATAAGCGTTTTCTTTCTCGCCGAGGACGATAGCCTCCGGGCGATAACCGAAGACGATCTCTTTTCCTTCGTACTCGGAGATCTTGCTGCCAAGCTTCTTGGACAGGTCGATCACCGTGCCGCCGATCTTGATCTTACCGCCGCTGACGGTATCTCTGACGAAGTTCATCGGAGGCTCGCCGATGAATCCTGCGACGAAGACGTTGACCGGATCGAAATACAGCTCGCGGGGCGTACCGACCTGCTGTACATAGCCGTCCTTCATGACGACGATGCGGTCAGCCATGGTCATAGCCTCGGTCTGGTCGTGTGTGACGTAAATGGTAGTTGCGCCGGTCTCACGGTGGATCTGTGTGATCTCGGAACGCA
The DNA here is from genome assembly GCA_017449745.1 of Lachnospiraceae bacterium. GTDB lineage: Bacteria > Bacillota > Clostridia > Lachnospirales > Lachnospiraceae > CAG-791. The sequence continues at coordinate 6,903 of JAFTFD010000330.1, read as the reverse complement.
TCGTCACGCGCTGCTTGGCATCCAGATTGGAGAGCGGCTCATCCATCAGGAAGATACCGACCTTGCGGATCAGGGCGCGGCCAATCGCGACACGCTGTCTCTGACCGCCGGAAAGAGCTCTGGGAAGACGATCCAGATATTCTGTCAAGCCCAGGATCCTCGCCGTATTGCGGACCTTCTCATCGATGTAGTCCTCATCGGCGCCCTGCAGTTCAAGACCGAAAGCGATGTTATCATATACCGTCATCTGGGGGTAAAGCGCATAGCTCTGGAAGACCATTGCCACACCGCGCTCCCTCGGTCCCTGCTCATTCGCGCGTTTTCCGTCGATCAGGAAATCGCCGTTGCTGATGTCCTCCAGTCCCGCGATCATACGCAGTGTAGTGGATTTACCGCATCCCGACGGCCCGACAAAGACTATAAACTCGCCCCTATCCATTTCCAGATTGAAATTATGAACAGCATGGAAGCCGTTCGGATAGATCTTGTTGACATTCTTCAGAGTTAAGTAGGCCATTTTTAAACCCCCTTGGTCTAAATACTAATTCTCTTGATCTCCGTGTACAGCAGCAGGAACGGCGCAACACCTTTTGCATCGTTCTCTACTACAGGCTCAGAGATGTAATACTCGTAGGAGCCGTCGCGGCGCCTGTTATTCTCAGGACCAAGTCCTGCCACAAGGCAGATCCCGCCAAGATTCAGGGAACCGTTCGTAAAGGAAAGATACTTCTCTACGATACCCTGGAAAGTCTTCTGCCCCTTCTGCGCATACTCCTGTGGCAAAGCGCCGAGCCTTGCACCTTTGAGCATCGCATAGGCCAGCATACTGCTGCCGCTGGTCTCGAGATAGTTTCCTTCTCTTCCGGGCTGGTCAGGCACCTGCCAGTACATTCCTGTCTCTGCATCCTGATATTCAGAGACGCCTTTCATCAGCTCTGCGAAGATCGCAAGCAGCTGATCATGCGCTTTCCCCTTTTCAGTGATCTCCAGGAGATCGGCAAGAGCTACTGCAAACCACCCGATACTGCGCAGCCAGAAGTTTTTGGAGCATCCTGTCTCAGGATCCGCCCAGAATGCCTTTTTGCTGGCATCGTACCCATGATAGTACAGGTGTTTTTCCGGATCGTACATTCTCTGCCTGACCGTGGTGATCTGTCCCATCGTATCGGAGTAGTCGGCACTGCCGAATTTCTTCTCATAGGTCGCGAGGAAAGGCTGTGCCATGTACAGTCCGTCGAGCCAGACCTGATCGGGATAAATAGCCTTGTGCCAGAAATTCCCTTCATAGGTCCTGGGCTGCTCTGCGAGCTGCTTTCTTAAGAGATCCGCCGCTTTTCTGTATTTTTCCTTGCCGGTCTTTTCATAGAGCGGAAACAGGACCCTGCCCTCATTGACGTCATCCAGATTGAACTTGGACATGTCGTAGGTGCGGATCTGCCCGTCCTCGCCGATGAAGGAATCGATAAAGTGCTCCGCAAAATCATAATACTGCGGATCGCCCGTGATCTCGGACATCATCAGAAGCGCGGTGATCATACAGCCGTCGATGTAGTTCCAGTTGGAGGGTTTTCCCTCCCTGATCTTTTCAATGTTCCAGACGGTCTTATCCGGAGTGGACTCACGGATCAGCCGCAGGACATATGCATCAATTTGTTCGTACATTTCATCACCTTTCCGAAACACGTAAAACAGAAAAGCCTATCCAGAAAGACCCTTTTCGGCGTGACCGAAGTCTTTACTGTAAGCTTTCCGCATCCAGAGTCTCATAGTGATTCGCGATCAGCTTGTCACCTTCCTGACCCTCGACCTTTACATCCTGGATACAGATACGTTTTACGTTATCCAGATAGAGACCCAGCCTGCAGCGCGGCTTCGCAAAATTCTCCATCATCGGGATCCCCGGTTTTGCGTCCGGTGAGAAGGAGATCGAAATATCTTCGAGTGTCACTTCTTCGATCGGCGCCTCCGGAAGTCCGTCGATGTAACAGGCGGCCACTTCTGCGTCTGTGCATTCCATATTTCTGAAATGAAAACTTCCGAACCACGGCGTCCTGTCGTCCACCGGAAGGTGCTCTCTGGACCAGACATATTCGCTCTCCCTGTCGGGATCGCAGCAGTTGTACCAGAGGTTGATGACGATCGGCGTCAGCACTCCTTCCATGCGGATATTCTCAAAGGTCACCTTGTCGATCCGGCAGTTTTTGCCTCTGCCTCTGCGCGCTTTGATGCGCAGTCCACGGTCTGTGCCGCGGAACCAGCATCTGCACACTTCAAGGTTCCTGACTCCGGCGCCGATCTCACTGCCGAGCGTAACAGCGCCGTGGCCGAAATCCATCAGGCAGTTCCGGATCGTATGGTGATCCGCCGGCTTGTTCAGCTTTCTGCCAAGCTCTATCCTGCCTGACTTGATCGCGATGCAGTCATCTCCGACGGAGAAACGGCATCCGATAATATCGACATGGTCGCAGGACTCGGGATCGATGGCGTCCGTGTTCGGACTGTTTTTTGGTGCGGAGATAAAGACGTCATAAAATCCGACTCTCTCCGAGTAGTACGGATGCAGCTGCCAGGAAGGCGAGTTGCAGGCGTGTACGCCGTGGACCCTGATGTCTTTGCAGCGATTGAAAAACATGAGGCGGGGCCTTGCATCCGGGAAATTCCTGAACTCCGTCCAGAAATCCGAATTGCCGGCATTTCCGTCCACACATCCGCGTCCGACGATCGTGATATCTTCCGCGAAATGAGCGGTGATCAGGGACTGATACATGGATCTCGGATCGCCTTCAAAAGCGCCGTAGTAGATCTCCTCTCCGTCCTGTGCGAACACAGAGCCGGGCATGATCGGATAATCTTCCCGTTTTGTCCAGCCAAGGAGCGTCGCTCCTTCGCTTAGTTCGATCGTGATATGGCTCTTCAGGGTAAGAGGCCTGGAAAGATACGTGCCGGCCGGGAAGAAAACTCTTCCGCCATCCGGGACCCACAGGATCGCCGTCTGGATCGCGGTCGTATCATCGTGAACTCCGTCGCCGACAGCACCGAAATCGCGGACATTGATGGCACAGCGCTCACCTTTCGTTGTGAACTCCAGTGTCTCATCGATACTCTCCCCCTGAAGCGAAAGAGTATATGTAGTGTCAGGTGTCAGATCGAACAGCGAGATCACATTGATCTCCGAAGTCGTCACTTCCTGACCGTTTAGCAATACCTTAAAATGCTCCGGTGCGTAATACGGCGAGTCATTGTTCAGTTCAAAGCAGGCACTCGTAGCACTGATGAAGAGAATGTTTACCATATAAATTTAATTCCTTCCCGCAAACAGGCCGGAAACTGCATTCCAGGCCTTTATCTTTTTGCGTTTTCTTTGGCATCCTTAAAGATCTGTATAAAGGTATTTTTGACCCATACGAGCAGCAGATCGACGCCCGCATAGAAAATACCGAACAGGATCGGCCCGACACCGAGCGGCACCTTCTCAGCGCCCCCGATGATCGTCAGGATGACAAGGTTTATAAGGTTGTAGATCGTAATTACGCAGTATAGCAGAAGGATCGCATAGATCATGTTGAAGAAGAACGTCATGTAACGCTTCTTTGGAAACATCATCCAGCAGTCCATCTCATGTTCTGTCTTGGCAAAAAACCGAAGAACATTGTTCGTCAGAAGATCTGTGACGATCCCCAGAACGATCCCGAACACCAGCAGCATGTCCAGTCCCGGCGCCAGGTAGTTCCCGAGTCCCCAGAAAATAAAGAAGCACACGGAACCCGCAAACCAGGCCTTGATCAGCACTGCCTTTGTCCAGTTGGACAGCTTGATATTGAGTCCGGAGCGATACTTTTTGAGCTCCTGCTCGGAGACCACCGGAGAGTTGCTCTCATCCGCGTTCACCAGATCATTGACGGCACTCGTATGGAGTTTGTAATAATCAGATGTCGTGCGGCTCTCTTCGGGAGCTGTACGTTTATTCTTCCTGGACGCCATGCTGTTCCTCTTTCGGAGAAACCCCGCAGGGTCTGCATAAGGACACAGACCCTTGCGGATGTATTATCAAGTTACTAGTGATCTTTGATCCTGATCAGTCCTCACCGGAAATATCGATCTCACCCATCTTGCCGTAATCTTCGACTGTGACGCTGGTGTTGATCTTGCGGATCAGCTTGCTGTAGACAGGCATCAGGATGATCATGACGACCGCCACGACCAGTATGGTCATGTGATCCTGCAGCACGTTATAGGCCTGCGCGATATAGATCGTAGAGCGATCCAGAACGATCGGATTCTCTGCTCTTGTCAGCGCGGTGATGATCAGTCCTGAGTATGTGTAATCACAGAACAGGATGATCCCCAGCATCAGGAACGTCAGAACGAGCATCGGAATGACCGGTTTTTTGCGGCGCGGGAACGCGTTCAGATAGCAGACCAGCGAGAGCATGGAAAACAGCATCGTCGCAAATCCGCACAGTCCCATTCCGTTGCCCTGGATCTTAGCCGTCGTATCGGAGATATGCGTCAGATTCAGAGAGTACTGCAAAAAAGCGATGACCAGAACGAGCAGACCGATAATGGAAGGGCTGCGCTTAAGGCCTACGACCATCTTGCGAATGAATTCCGGCATTTTGGTTGCAGATTTAATCCCATTGTTACTCATGCCTTCTCCTCCCTTCCGATGGCCACTCCGGACTCCTTGTCAAAGAAGTGCTTGCGGCTGAAGGAGACCATAACGTCATCTCCCTCCTTGTAATCGAACCAGCCGCGCAGCTTGGCGGAGATCTTGTCTCCGTCCGCACCGATCTTTCCGTGAACCAGAGTATTCATGCCGAGGTTCTCATTGACCGATACGCCGAGAACGATATCGCCGCCTTCTTCCACGTCTTCCGGACGAACGCCAAGTTCGATCTCCTTTCCCGCGTAAGGAAGAAGGATCCCCTTCTCCTCTTCATTCAGGGCAGCCTTGAAGCCTTTTCCTTCGATATAGCCCTCTCTGACCGTGCAGTCAAAGAAGTTCATCGGAGGAAGGCCGATAAAGCTGGCCACGAATTTATTGGCAGGTGCATCGTACAGCTCAAGAGGAGTACCTACCTGCTGAACATGTCCCATAGACATACAGACAATCCGGTCTGCCAGTGTCAGAGCCTCTGTCTGGTCGTGGGTGACATAGAGCATGGTAGCCTGCAGTCTCTTATGGAGCAGCAGGATCTCACGGCGTGTAGCTCCGCGCAGTTTTGCATCCAGGTTTGAGAGCGGTTCGTCAAACAGGAAGACCTTGGGATTACGAACGATCGAACGTCCCATGGCAACACGCTGGCGCTGTCCGCCGGAGAGCTGTGACGGTTTTTTGTTAAGCTGGCTTGTCAGTCCCAGGATCTCCGCCGCTGCCAGAACCTTCTTGTGGATCACGTTCGGATTCTCTTTGCGCAGTGTCAGGGAAAACGCCATGTTCTCATAAATGGTCATGTGACCGTAAAGAGCATAGTTCTGGAACACCATTGCCATATCTCTGTCCTTGGCAGGTGTCTGCGTAATGTCTTTGCCGTCAAGGAACAGGTGACCTGCTGAAATATCCTCCAGGCCTGCGATCATACGGAGCGTTGTGGATTTGCCGCATCCGGAAGGTCCGACCAGGACGATCAGTTCACCGTCCTTAACATCGAGGTTGAAGTCATAGACTGCCTGGACGTTATTATCATAAATTTTATCCACATGCTGAACACTAAGCTGTGCCATAACGTCCCTCCTTTAGCTTGCCTGCGAATTCAGTGAAGCAATATGTGCCTTCAGCGCGCGGGCTCTGCTTGCGCCGACGACCGCACCTGCGAAAAGGCATGCTGCCGAAGCCACCAGATAGAAGACGCAGCGGACGAACTGTCCGTTCTTCATGACCTGGACAGCAACATCCTGGATCATGACCGTCGTGCCGTGCGCCGTTACAGGATAGATGAAAATACGCACGATCTGGATAATGCCCAGAACGATCATCATATAGGCATAGCTGATCTCGTAGTTCTTGATACCCTCTGAGCAGAGGAAAGCTGCCAGCAGGAAGATCAGGTTGTAGAGAATCGATGCCCCGATCAGGATATTGTAATACCAGGATCCGACGTTGGACTCATAAATACTGATGAAGAAGAAAACGTCGAACAGGATGGCCAGCAGTGCGAGACCGGAAGCCAGGGTGTTCTTTGTATAGCGCATTCTGTCGAGACGGATATTCTGATCCTCGTTCATGCCGCTGCCTCCTTTCCTTTGTTAAGGAGCTTTGCTTCTGATCTCATCAGCGAGATCTTCCAGATGGTGCACAGGATCAGCAGGACGGAAGCCACGATTGCGACTCCGAATACCAGATAATGTACATCAAACCAGAAGGTAGACTCCGTATAGGCTGTCTTCCAGAGTTCGGAATGAGCCTTCAGTGCTTCGAAATCGACCTGAAGGAAGCACTGTTTGAAATATTCGATGTAATAATGAGCATCCCAGGCAACATAGAAATTGGCCGCCGCAAAGAGCGCAACAGCGATATAGTTGCCGATGTAATACCTTCTTCTGACATGCGTATTGGTAATGAAAAGAAGGCAGGCCAGCAGGATCAGAACGATGGAGCACTTTAAGAAATAAGCATTGAAGCCCTGCATATTGTAATATACGATCGAGCCCGCAACATCCGTCTGTGAGAGGTCCGCCGGATTTCTCATTGTTGAATACAGCGTGTCATACAGGTCAGTCATGATCCCGAGCGCGTACAGGAATACCAGCACGCTCGAGCCGATTGCCAGAAGGCAGATAATATTTTGCAGTTTTAACTGTTTTTTATACATGATGGCCTCCCCGGATCCGGCACGGGCAGCTGGGTGGCAGCTGTATGATCCCGTGCCGGACAACAGTATTCAAAACTGAAATGACACCACT
>JAFTFD010000329.1 GCA_017449745.1 Lachnospiraceae bacterium | reverse complement strand
TTTGATGCGAGAAGTATTTGAACAGTAGGAGACAGGGAGACAGGGGACGGTTCTCTGTCCCCTTAAAGTAGAAGAGGACAGAGAAACGTCCCCTGTCTCCCCCTTGAATGCGTGCAGAAAATGGAGGTATTATGTTCAAAATTGTTGTGTGCGTCTCCGGCGGAGGCACGAACCTTCAGGCGATCATCGACAGGGTACAGGACGGGTCTTTGAAAAATGTGGAGATCGTCCGCGTGATCAGCAACAATGCCGGCGCCTACGCGCTCGAGAGGGCGGCGGCAGCAGGCATCGAAGGCGTCTGCATCAGTCCAAAGAGCTATGCGGACAGAGAGGAATTCAATAAAGCCCTGCTGAAGGGCGTGCAGGAGGCGGAACCGGACCTGGTGGTCCTGGCAGGCTTCCTGGTTGCGATCCCCGCGATCATGGTCGCGGCATACCCCGGGAAGATCATCAATGTTCACCCCGCTCTGATCCCTTCCTTCTGCGGGGTGGGCTACTACGGGCTGAAGGTCCATGAGGCGGCGCTTGAAAGAGGCGTCAAGGTGACCGGCGCAACCGTTCATTTTGTTGACGAAGGAATGGATTCGGGGCCGATCATTCTGCAGAAGGCAGTGGAGATCGAGGACGATGATACGCCCAAGTCCCTGCAGCTGCGCGTGATGGAACAGGCCGAGTGGCACATACTGCCGGAGGCGATCCGGCTCATCAGCGAGGGGCGTGTTTCGATCGAAGGAAGGCGCTGCAGGATCAGGAATGATTAAACCCCGCAGCTGTGGATAACGGTCCTGCGATCATTTCGCAGAAACATTTGATCATGAAAAGGAGAACGGATGAGAGTATTACTGGTGGGCGGCGGCGGCCGTGAACATGCAATTGCAGTTTCGATCGCAAAGAGCAGCAGGGTAGACAAGCTTTATTGTGCGCCCGGAAATGCCGGGATCGCGCAGGTCGCGGAGTGCGTGCCGATCGGTGTCATGGACTTTAAGGCATTGATCGCCTTCGCAAAGGACAACGCGATCGACCTGACAGTCGTTTCCCAGGATGATCCGCTGTGCGCGGGGATCGTGGATGCCTTTGAGGCAGAAGGCCTTAAGATCTTCGGAACCAGGGCCAACGCGGCGATCATTGAGGGCAGCAAAGCTTTTTCCAAGAACCTGATGAAAAAATACGGGATCCCGACAGCGGCCTATGAGACATTTACGGATCCGCAGGCTGCGATCTCGTACCTGGAAGGACAGAAATTCCCGATCGTGCTCAAGGCAGACGGCCTTGCGCTCGGAAAAGGCGTCCTGATCTGCGGCTCCTATGAGGAGGCCTGCGAGGGCGTTCGCGAGATCATGCTGGATAAGAAATTCGGCAGCGCGGGCAATGAGCTCGTGATCGAGGAATTCATGACGGGGCGCGAAGTATCTGCGCTTGCCTTTGTGGACGGAAAACACTATCAGCTTATGACTTCTTCGCAGGATCATAAGCGCGCGGGGGACGGAGATACCGGCCTTAACACCGGCGGTATGGGCACTTTCTCCCCCAGCCCCTTCTACACGGAAGAGATCGACAGACTCTGCAGGGAGAGGATCTACCAGAAAACAGTGGATGCGATGGCAGCAGAGGGAAGGCCGTTCAAAGGCGTTCTGTATTTTGGTCTGATGCTGACACAGGACGGTCCGAAAGTGGTGGAGTATAACACTCGCTTCGGGGATCCGGAGACCCAGGTCGTGCTGCCCAGAATGAAGAATGACATCATGGACGTGTTCGACGCCGTGATGGAGGAGAGACTCGATGAGATCGAGCTTGAGTTTGCGGACAATGCGGCCGTCTGCGTAGTGATCGCTTCCGGCGGATATCCGCTTTCCTATGCAAAGGGCAAGGTGATCGAAGGCCTGGATGCCTTTAATGGAAAAGAAGGATATTACTGCTTCCACGCCGGAACAAAATTTGATGAAAACGGCAATGTCGTGACGAGCGGCGGCAGAGTTCTCGGTATCACTGCACTGGGAGAAACGCTTAAAGAAGCCAGGGCGCGCGCCTATGAGGCAGCAGAATGGATCCGCTTTGACGGACAGTATATGCGCCATGATATCGGCAAAGCGATCGATGACGCAGAAGCTTAAAAAGCTTCGGATGTCGTTGACGAATCAGAATTTGGAAAGTAGAATAGTAATAGCCGTGTTGTACTCTGGCGGCTGAACGATTTTAAATTATGACATCTCCGGCCGGATCTGGGCGGAGACCTGCAGCTGTCCCCGCTGCTCTTAGCGTAACGGGCGGGAGCTTCAGAGGCAGACGTTCTTGTATAAATAATAGTAAGGGAGCATAGATACTATGAGAAGAAGCAGGATCAGAACTATCGCAGCAGCGGCTGCACTGTCAATGGCCATCGGACTTGCGGCACCCGGGTTTTCACTGACCGGACTTGCGGCAACGGGCACAGTAACGGCAACAAATGTGAATGTAAGATCAGATGCGACTACACAGTCGAGCGTTGTTGGCAGTGCTACCAGCGGAGAGACTCTGCAGGTCGGTGAGTCCAAACAGGACAGCACCGGCGCAACATGGTATCAGGTCACGCTTGCGAACGGAAATCACGGCTACATCCGCAGTGATTTCATCACAGTAACAGAGGATGCGCCGGCAGAGACACCGGAAGAGCAGCCCGCTGAGGCTGAGGCGCCGGCAGAGACACCGGAAGAGCAGCCTGCTGAGGGAACTCCTGCAGGAACGGATTCTTCCAGCACCAGCACAGGTGATTATCAGATCGTCCTGGCGCTCGATGAAAACGGCAACGAGACTTATTATCTCTATAATAATGCAGCCGGTGAGAGAATGAAGCTTTCCGATATTGAGGCACTGCAGACACAGGTGCAGAAATATCAGAAGGAAGCCAAGGAAGCCGGCAACAAATATAAGGTCATTCTGATCGTGCTGGCAGTGCTTCTTGTTCTTGCCATTATTCTGGCGATTGCGATGTTCTTAAGACTCCGCGATGCTCTGACCAATGGCCGCAGGGAGAGAGATCTCACAAGAGACAGACAGGAACAGAGAAGAACGAACCAGGACGCAGACGGACTCGGACAGCTTCGCCGCCGCGAGGAGCGCGCAGCCAGGAGTTCCAGAAACGGTGAGGCTTATCCGGCAGGTACCAGAAGACCTGCACAGGGAGAGAGCGCAGCTTCCCGCCAGGCAGCTCGTGATACCAGAGAGGGCAGAGCTCCGGAAGGTTACGCGAGAAGACCTCAGCAGGCAGGGGAGAGACCTGTCAGAGAGACAGCAGAAAGACGTCCTCAGGAAGGTGCTGTAAGACGTCCCGTGAGCGAGAGCGAGGGTGCTCCGGTCAGAAGAGAGCAGGCCCGCCCCGCACAGGCAGCACGTCCCGCACAGGGAACAGGCAGGATCCCTCAGGGAGAGGGAGCAGCTCCTCAGCAGCAGGTAAGACGCCAGGCGGCTCCTCAGCAGGCTGAAGGTGAGGCAAGAGCCCCCAGAACCGAGAATGCAGCGCCTCAGCAGGCAAGACGCCCGCAGCCCAAGAATTTCGCAGATGAGGATTTCGACTTCGATTTCATCAGCATGGATGAAGAGAAGAAATGATCTTTCCCAGGTCCGGGACCGACAGATCCCGGCAATGCTTAAAACTGCATGAATTGACGAGGTAACCCACTTGTTATATAATCCGTATAACAAGTGGGTTTCTTGCGCGTTCCTACAAGCGCTGCAGATATGATCACGCAGATGTGAAGAACGCTTGCGTTCGGGAACAACTGCGTGATCATATCTATAGCGCGCCAGCGCGACATGAGCGAAGGCCGCAGGCCGTAGCGAATGTACAGCGCTTGTAGATGAAAGGAAGACGCTGCAGATATGATCTCACAGGTGTGAAGGGCGCTTGCGTCACTTAGCAGAGGAGCAGGGAGTAGATACATGTATATTGAAATCGATTTTAACAGTGATGAGGCGATCTATCAGCAGCTATGCAACCAGATCATTCTGGGGATCGCAACAGAACAATTCGCGGATGGTGAGGTGCTGCCTTCCGTCAGGGATCTGGCAGAGGCGGTCGGCATCAATATGCACACCGTCAATAAGGCCTATACGGTGCTCAAACAGGAGGGCTTTGTGAAGGTCGACAGGCGCAAAGGCGCTATCGTTTCCGTCGACGTCAACAAGGAGCGGGCTGCTGCCATGACAAAGAGGGATCTGCAGCCGGTCCTGGCACAGGGCCTTTGCAGAGGGCTGAGCAGGGCAGATATCCACACCCTGGTGGACTCTCTTTGCGATGAATTCGGAGTGTAAAACAAACTTTTGCGGAGCGGACCTCTATAACTATGATAATGAGCGGACAAAAGAGCCGGTCAAATAGAATACTACAACGGAGAACACATGGAATACAAATACACAGCAAGCGCTGCAGAAGCACTGCAGCTCATGAAGGATGCCGCAGCGGAAATGGGAACCGGATATGTCGGTACGGAGCATTTGCTTCTGGGACTGCTGCGTGCCAGGAGCGGAGTGGCCTCCCAGGTCCTCCTGCAGAACAATGTAACAGAGGAGAAGCTGGCAGATGTAATGGCTTCCCTTCGCCAGGAGTCCGGAGATACCGCGGTATTGCCGGAAGAGGGATACTCCCCGCGCCTGCAGCATATCCTTGAGGACGCGCATGAACTGGCGCACCGCTACGGAGAGGACGACATTGGAACGGAGCATCTGCTCATGGCGCTGATCCTGGAGCGGCAGAACGTTGCCCTCAAGATCATGGAAGCGGTCGGCGCAAACGTAATGAAGGTCTATTTTGAAGTGATCGCTGCACTGGGAGAAGATCCTGCACTGCACAGGGATGATCTCGCGCCCGCAGGTCCTGCGGAGCAGGCAGGGCAGAAGAGCCTTCTGGAGCAGTACAGCAGGGACCTGACGGCACTGGCCGCAGAGGGAAAGCTTGATCCTGTGATCGGCAGAGAGACAGAGATGCGCAGGGTGATCCAGATCCTCTCCCGCAGAATGAAAAACAACCCTTGCCTCATGGGTGAACCTGGAGTCGGCAAGACTGCGATCGTGGAAGGCCTCGCGCAGAAGATCGTCGCTGGGGACGTCCCCTTTACGGTGCGCGGGAAAAGGCTCCTGACACTGGATCTGTCCGGCATGGTGGCAGGTTCCAAATACCGCGGCGAGTTTGAGGAGCGGGTCAAAGGTATTATCGATGAGGTCATCCGGGACGGAAACGTGATCCTGTTCGTGGATGAGATGCACACGCTCATCGGCGCAGGAGGAGCAGAAGGCTCTATCGACGCCTCCAATATTTTAAAACCGTCTCTTGCCAGGGGCGAACTGCAGATGATCGGTGCCACCACCGTCAGCGAGTACCATAAATATGTCGAGCGCGACGCCGCGTTAGAGCGCCGCTTCCAGCCTGTGTCCGTCGAGGAGCCGACACAGGAGGAGACCGAAGAGATCCTGCGAGGGGTCGTTCACAAATATGAGGATCACCACAGAGTACACGTCACAGAAGGAGCGATCCGCGAGGCAGTGCGCTTGTCTGTCCGCTATATCAACGACAGAAACCTGCCGGATAAAGCGATCGATGTCATTGACGAAGCCTGTGCGGCAGTCCGGTTGAAGGAGACATACGAGACCCGCGGAGGCAGAAATGCCCGCACCAGGGCAGGTAAGGATGCTGCAGGCAGACAGAATACCAATGGCGCACTTTCGGGCAGCGGCAAAGAGATTTCCGGTCATCCAAAAGACCCTGTGGCCCGTGTTCAGATCAAGATGCAGGATCTGGACATTGAGCTCGCTGCAGCCCTCGCCGAAGGCGACATGGCAAAGGCGAAAAAGCTGAATAAAAAATATGAAAAGCTGGAGGCGCAGAAGAAAGAGCTGATAGCGGCAAGAGAAGAAGCGGCCAGGAACGGCGCAGAGGAAGAGAAGGAGATCCTCCCGGAAGTCACGGAAGAAGACATTGCCGGCGTGATCTCCACCTGGTCAAGAGTTCCGGTCAGCCGCCTGACAGAGAGGGAGAGCGAGAGACTCATGCGTCTCGAAGACACACTGCACAAGCGTGTCATAGGCCAGGAGGACGCAGTCCAGGCGGTGGCCAAGGCAATCCGCAGAGGACGAGTCGGTCTTCAGGACCCGAACCGCCCTATCGGTTCCTTCCTGTTCTTAGGTCCTACCGGTGTCGGAAAGACCGAGCTCTCCAAGGCCCTGGCGGAAGCTGTTTTCGGCGATGAAAAGAGTATGATCCGCGTCGATATGTCCGAATATATGGAGCAGTATGCTGTCTCCAAGATCATCGGATCAGCCCCCGGATATGTCGGCTATGAAGAAGGAGGACAGCTCGCTGAGAAAGTCCGCCAGCACCCGTATTCCGTCGTGCTCTTTGATGAGATCGAAAAGGCTCACCCGGATGTATTTAACGTCCTCCTGCAGATCCTTGACGAAGGCCACATCACGGATTCCAAGGGCAGGAAGATCAATTTCAAAAATACGATCATCATCATGACCTCCAACGTCGGCGCAAAGAATATTGTGGATCCGAAATCGCTCGGGTTCGCCCCCAAGCCGACCAAGGCGCAGTCCTATGAAAAGATGAAAAACGGCGTCATGGAAGAGGTCCGCAAGATGTTCCGCCCCGAGTTTATCAACAGGATCGATGGAATCGAAGTCTTCCACATGCTCACAGATGAGGACATGATGCGCATCACAACGCTCCTTTGCAGCGATCTCGTAAAGCGTGCAAAGAAGCAGCTGGGCATCACCGTTCGCATCACTCCGGCCTTAAAGCGCCATCTCTCCGACACCTATGCCAACGAGAAGATGGGCGCAAGACCGCTTAAGCGCGCGATCCAGACCGTCGTCGAGGACGCAATGTCCGAGAAGATCCTTACGGAAGAGGTAAAGCCCGGAGATACCGTCAGCATCGGATACAGCGGCGATGAAGTAACCTTCACGGTGAAGTGACTCACATCTGCAGAGTCTGCGGTTTCTTCGCGCAAGCTCTGCTGATCATATAGGGGTATAGATGGCGAATAAAAAGAAAATGACCGCATTTTTTTGTTCGGAGTGCGGTTACGAATCGGCGAAGTGGGTCGGTCAGTGTCCGTCCTGCCGCGCATGGAATACGATGATCGAGGCACCTGTACGGGTGCCTTCTTCAGGCTATGCAGCCAGAGCTTCTGCAGGGGGGAGTACCGGCGCGGGGGGCTTTGGCGGCGGATCTTTCGGTCAGCGGCCGAAACCGGTCAGTTTATCGGAGATCGAGGATACTTCCGAGATCCGCTGGCCTACGGGGTATCCGGAACTGGACCGCGTGCTGGGCGGAGGGATCGTCAAGGGATCCCTGATCCTGGTCGGGGGAGATCCGGGAATCGGAAAGTCGACCCTCCTCCTGCAGGTGACCGCAAACATGGCGGAGAGTCTGAACGTCCTGTATATTTCCGGTGAGGAATCCATTCGGCAGATCAAGCTCAGGGCGAACCGCATCGGAAAGGCGCCGGAAGCCCTGAAATTCATGTGCGAGACAGATCTGGATGTGATCACGGAGGTCCTGCTGGAGCGCAAACCGGACCTGGTCGTCATCGACTCGATCCAGACGATGTTCAACGGAGCCGTGGCCTCTGCCCCGGGCAGTGTCTCCCAGGTCAGGGAGACGACAGGTATTCTGCTGCGGCTTGCAAAAGAGACAGGAATTACTTTTTTCATCGTCGGCCATGTGACGAAGGAAGGGACTGTAGCCGGCCCCAGAGTCCTGGAACATATGGTGGATACGGTGCTGTATTTTGAAGGAGACAGATATGCCTCCTACCGGGTACTGCGGGGCGTGAAAAACCGCTTTGGCTCCACCAATGAGATAGGTGTTTTTGAGATGCGGGCAGAAGGACTCTGCGAAGTCGACAATCCCTCGGAATATATGCTCAGCGGCCGTCCGGAGAATGCCAGCGGCAGTGTAGTTTCGTGCGTTGTTGAAGGAACGAGGCCGATGCTGACGGAAGTACAGGCGCTTGTATGCCGTACGAATTTCGGGTATCCCAAGCGGCAGGCCACCGGAACGGATTTTGGAAGAGTCAGCCTGCTGATGGCGGTACTCGAGAAAAGGATCGGCATTCCGCTCTCGGAGTATGACGCCTATGTCAATCTGGCGGGCGGGATCCGGCAGTCCGAGCCGGCGCTGGATCTTGGGATCGCGGTAGCGGTCCTGTCCAGCTACCGCAATCAGGCGGTGGACGATAAGACGATGGTCTTCGGTGAGGTCGGGCTTTCCGGCGAAGTCCGTATGGTCACGATGGCGGAGGTGAGAGTACAGGAGGCGGCAAAGCTCGGCTTCACGACATGTATTCTGCCTAAGAGCAATCTGCATAACATGAAGGCGCCGGCGGGACTTAAGCTGATCGGAGTCAGCAGCCTGCAGGAAGTGGCGGATATCATGCGGGAGTAAAACAGATTATTGTATTTTCGCATGCCTGGAGGGTTGACCTGGCTGCAGCCTTAGCCCGAGGACCTGACTGGAAAACAGGCTTCAGGTCGTTCAGCTGAACGGTCATAGAGATGTTAGCAGTTACGATTTGACGCTCCCGATATTCTGTGAGAGAATATTAGACGGTGCAAAGGCGGGTATCAGGCCGGCACCGTGTACTAAGAAATTTCAGATGGGGGATACAATGAACTTAACGGGGAAGCAGAAAGCAGCATTTGGAATCGGCGCGGTAGGAAAGGACATGGTCTATGCCCTGTCGTCTTCCTACATTATGTATTATTACCAGGATATCATCGGACTGTCGGCATCCTTTGTCGGCCTGATCCTGATGATCGCACGTGTCTTTGACGCGATCAACGACCCTTTCATGGGGATCCTGGTCGCCAAAACAAGGACAAAATGGGGAAAATTCCGTCCCTGGCTCATTTCCGGAACAGTGCTGAACGCCTTCGTTCTGTATGCCATGTTCGCTGCTCCTGACTTGAAGGGGACAGCAATGATGGCTTTCTTCTCCATCATTTATATTCTCTGGGGCGTCACCTATACCATGATGGATATTCCGTACTGGTCAATGATCCCCGCGATCACTTCAACACCGGCGGATACAGAGAATCTTTCCGTCATCGGCCGTACCTGCGCAGGTGTCGGCTCTGCGATCATCCAGATGGGAACCATGATCATGGTCACGGCTCTCGGCGGCGGCAGTGAGCGCGCCGGTTTCAAGGTCGTGGCGGCGATCGTGGCAGTTGTTTTCGTGATCACGGAAGTGGTCTGCGCTGTCAGTGTCCGGGAAAAAGAGGACAGCAGCATGGAGACCGTCTCGGTAGGAGAGATGTTCAAAGCCTTGTTCTCCAATGACCAGGCACTTATTGTCGTTCTGGCGATCGTCCTGATCAACAGCGCACTGTATCTTACTTCCAACCTGATTATTTATTTCTTTAAATATGACTTCGGCGGCGATGCCTGGACGACGAGCTACACGCTGTTTTCCACAGTCGGCGGCGCATTCCAGATCCTCGGAATGATGATCGTTTACCCGCTGCTCAGGAAAAAACTCGCCAATACCACTATCTTTAAAGTGGCTCTGACCCTCTCAATGAGCGGCTATGCGATCATCCTGATCCTCTGCTTTACGGGGCAGTCCGGAAACCTTCCGCTTCTGCTGGTCCCGGGGGCACTTGTCTTCGCAGCGAACGGTATCCTTTCCGTTCTGACAACGGTGTTCCTTTCCAACTCCGTTGACTACGGCCAGCTCAAGACAGGCCACAGAGATGAGAGCGTTATTTTCTCCATGCAGACCTTTGTCGTCAAGGCGGCATCCGGTGTCTCCGTGTTTGTGGCGGGACTTGGGCTTGACCTGATCGGACTTGCAGGAAACTCTGACCAGAGCGGTCCTATCGCTGTTCAGAGCCAGGAGACGCTGATGGGCCTCAGGCTTCTGATGACGATCCTTCCTATTATTCTGCTGGTATCC